>NZ_JAHKSI010000004.1 GCF_019720915.1 Alkalihalobacillus sp. TS-13 | reverse complement strand
AAACTCCAAAATTGTCCATTAATACAACTTAATCCCATGATTCAAACCACTATTAATAATGAACCACTATAAAAACTTAAGAAATCTAAAGAAATCCAAAGATTACCCTTTCTTTATAGAGGGAGTTATCTTGAATAAGCAAAAAAATAAAAGGGGGGTAAAAATGAAGTTAATCAAGTTTGTTTTCGTTACTTTGCTCAGCCTTATGCTCTTTGCGTGTGAAAATAGTAATCAGTCCACTGAAGAAAAAAATCCTCAAATCAAACAAGATGATATTAATGAAAAGATAAAATATGGTGAACAAATATCAATGGAAAAGGCATTATCCGCAGTTTCATTTGTACCTAAACAAATTAATAGAGAAAATCCAATATTGGATTACAATTACGCTCTTTGTTCCATAAAAGGGGGCTTTAGCGGAGTAAAAGAAAGCCCAGTTCTCCTTATAGATTATGGGAGAATTGGGCTTTTTAATGCGCTTCAGCTTTGTTCATTCGTATGTTCCTAACGATGTCTCTTAACACGGGCGCCCGTCAAAGTGTAGCCTGATTATTTGCTAGTTGTTTAACTAATACAGCCAGTTGAGCAATAAAATGTTCATGATACAAGGATTTGGTACTTATAATCTAGATGAAAACATTGATTTGGCTCAGCTAAGTATCGTAGACCTAGGTGATGTAAAACAACATGTCACGGATATTACGCATACACATCAGCAAATTACAAAAGCAATGATATATATGCGCAGGCATCATCCCCTTACGATACCAATCGTTATGGGTGGGGATCACTCCATTACGGCTCAACTTGTAAAAGGTTGGAAGCAATCTCATACGGATGAAACGATAGGAATCCTTCAATTGGATACCCACTTTGATTTACGAGATACCTCTACATTTGGACCGGCAAATGGTACACCGATACGCCAGTTACTTGATGGTGGAGTAGTAAAAGGAGAGCACGTTCACAACATCGGGTTGCATGGATTTTTCAATTCACATGAATTGAAAGGTTTCGCAGATGAAAAAGGTACAAGCACGGAGAAAGGGAGTGGAATCTACCATCCATCAGGCTTTAGAGACATTGAATGAGGAGGTCGACACCATTTATTTGACGGTGGATATGGATGTTCTCGATATCACGAATGGAGCGGGTGCTCCAGTAGCAGCCCCTGGTGGAATGTACACAGCAGAGTTATTTGATGCCGTCCAATTGGCAGGACAACACACAAAAGTGAGGGCAATGGATATTGTCTGTCTCGATCCTCGAAAGGACATAGGTGAAATGCATGTAAAAGCTGCTGCCCATACGATCCTTTCATTTTTGACAGGATATTGCCAGCAGGGGAAATAAAAGCACACCTCAGGTCACCCGAATTGGGGGACTTGAGGTTTTTACTTGTTGAAGTAATCTAACTATTTATGCTGGAATTTGAGTTTACAGAATCTTTTATTCAGCAAACGGAGTTTTATTGAAAAAACAGTGATAAAAAAGAAGAAAAGTAAGCGAAAAGTATTGGTTATACAATCTAATATGTCTTTAAAATCGATAGCTGAAGTTTGAGGCAATACTAAAGAGACCTTTGAAAAATACAAGGTAGCATTAACAGAAAAACCTTGGAAAGTATAGTTAAAAAATGTATTTCCATTACTTCAAGAATTGAATAAGGCTGTCGGTGGTTCATCAGCTACACCTGAGGTTAGTGATTGATTATACAGTTAACGTCGTCAAATTTTTGCTGTTTTGTCGTCTTGCACAAAGGTCTGACACCTAAGGTTGTTTGTCGATTTTAAATCCGGCTGCTTGCATAGGACCGCCAGTAATGATTTTCGATAGCTGTTGTGCCATTTCCTTTGAAGACGGTTTTGTATCTTGCTTTAGCCACCAATGTACGACCCCGACAAACGCAGCACCGATAAAGTGAGAGATCAAATCTTTTGGAATTTGGTAGTCTTCAGGGCGAACCCCGAGATCCGCGAATTTTTGGCTAAAATGTTCCCGAATCACTTCCTCGAGGTTCGTTCGGAAGTTGTGAATGCCATGTACCCCAAACATAACCTCAAAGAAGGAAAGATTCTTTTCTACACTGCCATATACCTTTTCAATTGTTGTTTGTAATCTTTCCAATTGAACTTCTTGTTCCTGTATATGTTGAACTGGATTAAGTTCGTCTGTTAACTCTTGAATGATCGTGTTGCTCATCGTATTAAGCAGATCATGCTTATCTTCATAATGGAGATAGAACGTTGCTCTATTGATCAGCGCTTCATCTGCAATATCTTGAATTGTGACGGAGTCGAACCTTTTTTTCTGGATCAACTTCAGGAATGCTTCATTAATCATTTTTCTTGTCCTTTTCACACGCAAATCCACTTTTTTGCTCATTTATTACCCTACCATTTCTTTTCGTTTTGTAAATTAAACAACATTCTTTTGTAAGATGTCGGATATTCTACGGATCAGCGAATATTGGTTATTGAACGAATGTCATTTTCTTTTATAATGACAGTGTACACAACAATTTGTTACTTAACAAACAGATTGTCGAATTAAGGGAAGTGTGAAATATGGTGAAAAAATTATTTCAACAAAAATTTTTTTGGGGAGGATTTGTCGGTATTCTAGTGGTTGTCTTCATCTTCACATTTGCATTTATGGGGTCATCTGTGAATCCGACAGTAAAGGAAATGCCTTTTGCTGTAGTTATTCAAGATGAGGGGGTGTCCCTTCCGAATGGCCAGCAATTGAATATCGGAAAAATACTGGAGGAGCAGATCAAAAAGAATCAGACCGATTCGATTAAGTGGACATTTTTAAATAGCCGTGAAAAAGCAGAAGAAGGAATGAGTCAGAAGGAATATTATGCAGCGGTTGTCATCCCTAGTGATTTGTCTCAGAACATTTTTTCATTAGTAAGCCCAAAGCCGGGAAAAGCAGAAATCCAAGTCCTTATTAACGAAGGGATGAATGCAACTGGGGCGAAAATCGCTGGTCAAATGACAACAGGGATCTTATCAAAACTTAATCAACAGGTGCAACAAACGTTGTATGACCAAGTTGCCGGGCAGCAAAAAACGCTTACTGTAGAACAATCCAAAGCATTGGTACAGCCGATTCAAGTAAAGACAGAAAAGCTGAATCCTGTTCCAAGCCACACGGCCAACGGGAATGCACCAGCATTGTTTACGCAAATCCTTTGGCTTACTACATTCATTAGTTCCATGATTATTTACACTGCTTTCAATAAGACCGGAATCAAAAAATGGACTTTCCTCGCTATTGTTAGTCAAATTCTCGCAGGGTTGCTTTTCGTTACAACGATCAGCGGATTGATGTTCTGGTTGACGAAAGATGTGCTGGATGTAGCCATACCGAATAGCGGGGAAATGTTCATGCTCATGCTATTCATAGGACTCATGTTCTATTTTATCCAGGGAGCATTCTTAAACTGGATCGGATATGTAGCGGCTCCATTATTCGTCCTGCTCTTTTTCTTCTCTATGCCCGTGCTGACAATGCCGCCAGAAATGCTTCCGGACGTTACAAAGGATTGGCTCTATTCATGGGTTCCGTTCCGGTACAGTGTCGAATCATTCCAGGATGCCTTTTTCTTTGGTAGGAATCCTTTAGCAGACGGAACCGGCGTACTCGGGTATTTCGGATTAGCCGGACTCGTGATCATGCTAATGGCGGTAATCAAGCCAAAACCTGTCAAGAAAACCGAGAAGAGCGTTACAGTCGAGTAAAAATGATAGGTTCGAAACATCAGTTACGGAAACGATAGCAAAGATTCGTGAGTATGTGAATCATCATATAAAAGAGGATATAACAAAACTTACCCTTTAACTCTCTAAGTTTGAGGGGGGAGGTGAAATTCGACCACAGCTCACTTCATAAATGGTCGATTCAGCGTTCAAGGAACAATAAGGCTGGGATACAAAATAGAAGGAGGATTTCTACATGACAAATTCAGACAAAACCATTTTAGTGTTGGGTGCCACGGGAAAACAGGGAGGCGCAGTTGCCAGGAAGTTGTTAGCTGATGGGTGGTCCGTGCGCGCGGTTTCGCGGCACCCGGATCAACCGGCTGCACAAGAACTGCAAAAAAAAGGCGCCACAGTCGTTCAAGCGAACATGGATGATCAGCAATCTCTCTTGGACGCTATGCGCGGAGTTTACGGTGTTTATAGTGTTCAACCTTTGTATTCAAAGGATTTCGAAAAAGAGATCCAACAAGGGAAAAGAGTTGCGGATGTTGCCAAACAGGTCGGCGTCTCACATTTTGTATACGGCTCGGCCGGCGGCGCTGAAAGAGATAGTGGGGTTCCCCATTTTGAAACAAAGTGGCAAGTTGAGAAATATGTACGTGCGATTGGTTTACCTTTTACGATTCTCCGTCCAACTGGTTTCATGGAAAACTTTATAGGATTTACTCAAGTTCATGAACAAAAATTGATGATACAGGGATTTATGGTTGTGAATACGAAATTACAAATCATCGCAGCGCAAGATATTGGAGCGTTTGCTGCAATTGCCTTTAACAACCCGGAAAAATACAAGGGAAAGGCCATTGAAATTGCCGGGGACGAAGTGACGCTTTCAGAAGTGGCAAAAGTGTTTAGTCAAGTATTTGACACGCCATGTGAAGTATTGGAGTCTGCCAGGGAACAATTTCAGAAAAATAAAATGTTTGAATGGTTAGAAACGGAAGGGTATCAAGCTGACATTCCTTCACTACGTAAAATTCATCCCGATTTGCTTGATTTATCAACCTGGGTTAAAAATTCGGGATGGGATCCATTTGCTTAAGAAGAAAAAGGTGCTAATGTATAATCAATGAATCAGGGGGCAAACCTAAAACAATAGGTTTGTCCTCTTTTCTTTTTGATTCAAATTTGGCGTGGAAAATCCAACCCCCAAACCAGCATAGTAGTGTAGGAAAAAGAATAATGGATGTCGAAATAATTAATAGTTAAATATACATAAAAGAGAGGGAGGAAAACTAAGTAAGGTGTAAATTAAATATAATGCCCCTCCCTATTTCAAGCCGCCATAAAGAATTATGGAGAGTGTTACGTCGTAGATAACCCTCGAGTAAATAATGGAACAGAATGATGAATTTATTTATGACTTAATTCAAGAGAATAGCTTCGCTACATTTTTCTCACAACATGAAGAAGAACCCTTCGCCACTCATATTCCCTTAATGATTGATGAGAATATGGAATATTAAAATGGTGAGACGAATTCAAGTTTTCAACTAAAAGGGCGCGTGCGACAAGTTAAGCTATAAGCACTTCTCAGCACGAAAGCAAAATCTTAACAGTACAATGGGGAATGGGAATGAAGGGGCCATGTTTCCGGAAACCACCCCATCAACACTCCTGCATACTTTAAGATGGACAGATCTTAGAGCATAAAGCACAGGTATATTGGACAGAACGAAGTATAGGGAAGCAAAAGATAAAATAAATTTAATTCGGCTTGATAAATCATCTAATGAAAGAGATGAAAACATTCTTAGATTTTTAATTCTTATAAAATATAGTACATAGAGTGAAGTTGTTTTTAAAAAATTGGGGAAATACACAGAAACTTCTTGTTAAACCGTTATATCCAACTAACGGTGAGCGATTCTATTCATAACCACTAATTTCAAGCCAAAACACGCTAGATTATATAAAAAACATTGTATTTTGGCTTGTGATTCTTTTTAATAAATACCTTGTTTGCTTATTTTATGCTTCTCCACCTTTTCACTTATCCGGTCGGGACAGTACCCGGTTGAAATAAAGGCTGCTGAAAAGAACTATGAGATCAGAAGCGGCGAAAAGCCATAAATCCCACAAGTGCTTATAGATAAAAATATCGAATTGAATTAAAACAATATAACTTAGCCATATCGCGGCCGTCAAAAATGATAGATAAACCCAATGGCGCTTGTAACAGCAAACAAACGCAATTAAATAACCGCGTGTAAGGCAATAAATGAGAATTACAATGACCGTATCCCTTGAAGGATTGTCGAACCAGTCGACAGCAAACTCATAATGGCCGGATAAGGTTGGAATGGCGATCACATCTGTATAAAGTGTAAAAGCGAAGCACCCCAATGTGAACATTCGAAAGAATCTGTAAGAACCGTCCAATAGACATCTGTACCACACTTTTCCGATATAGAAGTAGATTAAAAGCCCGATAGCCGTGTAAGTGGGATGCCACCAGTTCAATTTATACACTTTTAGTGCTAAAAAAGCGTACTCTATTCCGACAAACATCGCGATAAATAGCAATATAAACCCAAACCCTAGATTAAATGCAGCGACAAATATGGCAACTGAGGAAACAAAAAACCTTTGTGAGAGATAAGCGCCAAAAGTATTATCGTAATACCAATCATTCCATACTTGAGGATAATATTCGTAGCTTTCAAATAAGAAGAATATCACAATTTCCAAAAAACCCGCGATTGCACTCATACTAAAATACAACACCACAAGTTTCATATCCTTCTTTTTCAACAAAGTGAAGACTAGTAGAAGTACAAAAATGATGCCGGGAATGAGAAACCATACTGTGTTTCCTGCCATGATATGCTGTCTAATCAGTAATATATATGAATACATAAGCCCCCCTGTATTAGATAGTTATTTAACAGTATTAACAGGTGGGAACATTTTAGTCAGTTGTTTTTACAACTAAATAGTCTTAATAAGATCATTCAGTGACACCAGAGATTTGATTTCCTTAGGCATGTTTGTATCAGATGTATATACTTTTCATTTCACTGTTTTAGAAGAAAATTCAATAAAAAGTAAGACGTTTAGTGTTTAAAAGGTTAGGTTAAGGTGCTTTTTTCCAACTGAATCATTTGACGTAATCGGCAAGTAAAATGTCGCTTTTTACTAGTGACGGAGTAACATTGGAAAGATAATATATTAACTGAGCAGCAAACAAAACGAAAGTACAGTACGGACAAAGCTTGTATGCTAACCGACAATGTTACTGAGAATAATCTTGTGTTAGGAAACGGAAGAATCGTATTGAGCCCTGAAGCCGCTAAATGGTTGGCAGAAGAATTGAAAAAGAATGTTTAATAGAAGGTTTAATGTTTAAAGAATTGGAGGACCTTTTTTAAGAGTACCAGAGAGGTTCTCCCTTATTTATGCATCTGCTTTTTACAGAAACTTCAACTCATTGTGTGGAATGAAGTGTGTATGATGCACATTATCCAGTAAAATGGTTTCGATCACTGATATGGATTAATCACGACAAAAAGAAAATTAGCTATCAAAGACATTAAAACTCCCTATAAATATAGACGAAACAAAAGGGGTTCGATAGAAAATTGCTTGGGGTATGTATTATAGATGAGTTTCTAATTTTATAAAAACCAACGTCAAAGAGGATGAGATGATATGAAAAATAGTCTGTTCATTGTATTAATGTTAACTTTGACAACTCTTCTGTATGGGTGTCAGAAGAAAAGGGCAAAGGAAATGATCAAGATGATCCTAATCCAGAAAGCAGTGAAATGAAGGAAGAAACTGACTCTGTTACTTTTCAAGTTGAAGGGGAGGAAATCAACCTAAAAAGATCGACAATCCTATCGGACCAAGTTGAAATATTGCTTCCTGAGTCCTTTGATGTAATGGATGAAGAGCAGGCGAAGTTGAAATATCCCGGTGAACGAAGACCGACGCTCATATACACCAATGAGAATGCAACTGTTAACATTGCATTCAATCATACGGAAAATAAAGCAAGCAATAAGCAAATGGAAGAAGTGTTAAAGGGTATGGTAGAAACGTTCGAAAACATGTATCCTTCTGCAGAATGGCTTAATAAAGAAGTTTATGAGATTCATGGAAAAAATGTTGCCAGTATGGAACTTATAACACCTGCGATGGATACGGAAATTTATAATTTTATGTTCATGATGGAATTGGACGGGAAACTTTTGCTTGCGACAGTAAACAGCACCAAAGAACAGATGGAAGACTGGCAGCCAATCGCAAAAGAAATGATGAAATCAATTAATATGGTCGATTGACTGCAAACTCGGAATGCCTAGGATTCTATGGATGATGAAAATTGTATTAGTAGATCCACAAAAATAGTAAATAAACCGCCCGTAAAACGGGCGGTTTTAACGTTTTCCGAAAGAAGTCTCCATCTTCAAGAGTGTGTAGGACGAAGCCCAACGGTAAGGTGGAGATGAATGTCGGTTAGCGTTAACGAAAACTCTTGTATGCTATTTCTAACATTGATATAAATTGATAAATCTATCAAATACCCTACACCTGCACAATACAAATCTGATTTTCCGTTTCTAAAGGAACTGGAAAGGTCGTGACTTGATAATAGCACCTAAAAATGATGCAAGCAGTTAATTATGTTCTTGTTGTGGATATAAAAACAAGGAAGTCAAGACTCTAAATCTTAGAGAATGGATTTGTCCTGAATGCAATAGCCATCATGACAGAGATATAAATGCAAGTATCAACCTACTAAATCTAGCCATGTAGTCGGCACTATCTTTAGGAGTAGGGACTACCCTTATCGCTTGGTAAATATAGATAGCTAACAAAAGGATCTACTTCCCAAGACACACCCATTTCAAACAACCCGTAAGGGGGTTAAGTGGCGTTTCATTCACTTTCACCATAACAATACTATGTTATAATGAGATGAAATGAATTCAATTTTTAAGGTGTGTTTTAAAATGGAAAATGAACAACTTTTAAAAATTATTATAGAACGATTTGATAAAGTTGATCAGCAAATTAACGAAGTTTTACAAAGGCTAGAGGTTATTGAACAGGGTCAACAAGAAGATATAAAAGGGGCACTTACTCTAATTAACAAAAAAGTTGACAGTATTACCTATGACATTGACTATTTAAGCGAAAAAACAGGAAAGCATGATACAAAAATAAATAGCATTGAGAAAAGAATCCAGTCATAAAAAAAAGGCTGGATTTATTTTTTGTGTATATAAGGAAACTTTATTTGAAAAAAGGGGGGTCTTCTGTAAAAAGGCTTGTACGTACCTTATTCCTTTTGCGATCAATTACTCTAATCTATCATTGATCCGACGAATTCCAAATCGAAATTTAGATTTCAAAACATAGAAAAGATGACAAATGTCACTTAATCAAATGACAAAAATAACTACAAAAGATAAACAACCCTGCGTTAAACTAATAAGCAAATGGAGCAATTCTAGATATTAAAAAGACTTTGGTCTTCAAAACACGAGTCTCCCCATCTATTCTAGTCTAGAAGTTTAAAAACCCTTGGTCTCTAAAACCAAAGGTTTAACCATCTAGATTTCCAAACCGTCTGATTGGCACCTTTGCTCAGTAAATACGCTGAACAAAGGATATGCAAAATCAAGGAATCGAAACAGTTGTTGATCCCACACCAAATGAATGTGGCGGACGGTGGCAATCCCCTCACGAAAGGGGTGTCACTGATGATGTCAACATACAAAGCATTAACAATCATGATTGCTTTTGCAACACTAGTCGTATTAATCATCACCGCAAACGAAAAAAGTAACCACCCTGCATCGGCCAATGTAAGGGTATGGTTACTTTTTTCACATATCACTCTGCATATGAGCCACCGCACTTCCTGCGGAGTAGCTGCCTGAGCATCGGTATAATCAGCACCGATGCTTTTTACCTTATGTTTGTTATCAAAATTATATGCGTTATAAGCACAAGATACAAGTCACTGGCGATGGTACAGAAAACCGCAGGTCAGACACGGTGCGCTCCCCGGAAAAGAAATACTAATTAGGATGACCCTTGATTCCATTATATAAAAAGGGGGTTTAGGAACAAGAATCACTCAGATACAAATAAGGAGCTGTCAGCACTAACCATTTTAGGATCATTAATCCCAAAAGTACATGGCAGGTTTCTCTCCACTTTTCCATGGGTTTTCATATGCTAAAGCGTAAAATTCTGCCCGGTTATTTGAACCGTCAACCAAGTTATCAATGTTCCAATACACGGATTCTCTATTTCCTAATTTTGCTTGACCTACATAATCATCATTGTTAGATCCAGGGTCCGATTCCCATAATTGAACCGTAACCGTTTTATCAAAAGCCCTGGCTTCCATCATAAAACTTCCACCCGTAGACTGGCAATTAACCGTCTGAAAATAATCATATGTGTCGTTATAAAAAAAATTGAACGTACCTTGCCAATCCCATTCTCCATTTCCTCCATTAAGTTTAGGATCTGCAGCATGAACAGATGTTATAGGGATGACCATGATAAGGGTAAGTGCAGTCAAAAACAAACTGAATTTTTTCAAGAAAAACACTCCTCTTCTATTACTATTTGTGCCATCTTGATTAGCCTATTCATTGGACTTTTTATAGACGATCTAAATTAAAGGGGGCTTTCGTCTAATGTAAGGGATGGTTGATTTTTTCTTCTGATACTTGGATTTAGTGTCCAAGTATCAGAAGTAAGGAAGGTAGGAATTCATTTGGGGATTCCTTAATGCTTTGATCGGTTTAGGCTTTATGTATCTTGAAAACCTTCAAATCGAAAAAAGCTTTGGATCGACTTATTGTTTATTAGTTTATTTTATCTTACACTCCACGGTATTTATAGTCACATTTGTCATTAAAAGCAATGACAAATGTCAGGTTTCATAGATAGTAGTGTAAAGTCCGCAACACGCAGTGAGTAAAGGGTGAAACCCGGCGCTGTGGGAGGAATTCAAACTTCTCATAGCGTCGGGTTTCCGCATGAGGTCTCTATAGGGGCGGACAAAAAAACGTGTGATCCTCTCCTCACAACTGGGGAAAAGCGTGTTGAGTACCACAAGTAGGACAAAGAAAGTGAAACATTACCTTCCTCCGTACTTTTGAAGTAAGAGTGTATACTTTAGCTAAAAAACTAATCGTTACGATGATTCTGAAACAACTGTAAATCGCTCATTAATATGCTGTGGGTTTTCAATTTCGTCTACCACGGCTATTGAAAGGTCCGCATAACTGATATAGCTTTCCCCCTTGGTATTTTTAAGCAAGTTGTCTTTTCCTTTTTGATATACACCTGTTTTTGGTCCTTCCGGGTCAAAAAAAGCGGGGGGACTGACATAGGTCCATGTGATACCCTGAGATTCCCGCAACTCTTGAAGATTTTTTGTCTGCCCGATTGCAGTGCGTTGCACATTTTCGGGTAAGTCTTCTGTATCAATGAGGCGAGTGGTTTGCTTTTCATCAACATAAAGACTTCCAGCTCCTCCGATGACAATGACCCTTGTATTGGTTCCATTTAAAGCTTCAATCAAGGCATGGCCGGCTGTCACGTGGGGTTTTTCTTCACCGATCGGTGCGCCGAACGCATTCACGACCACGTCGTATGGCTTGAGATCATTCGGAGTCAAATCATAAATATTTTTTTCTACCACATTGACATCGGGATGGGTTATACTTGTGCCATTCCTTACGATTGCAGTGACATCATGATTCCGTCTCAATACTTCTTTTAAAATCATTTTTCCCGATTTTCCACTTGCTCCAATAATCCCTATTTTCATTTCTAATTCCTCCTTGATTTTTAGTTAGCCCTTTCTCGTAATGCATTCGTTGAATCCTCATTCTGCATTTTTTGCCCTAAAAGATTTGTGCCCAGCACCCCTGCGATAATAAGACCCGAACCAATTATATGGTATGTTGATATGTTTTCATCAAGAAAGATCACACCTGCTGCAATCGCAATAATTGTTGACAAATTGGTAAATACATTCGCTTGGGAAGCTTCAATTTTTGACAATGCATAGCTTGTTGCCAATGCTGTTATCAGTGTGGACATCACGCCAAGATAAAAAATCGACAAGATGAATGTGCCACTGGTGAGCGGTACAAAAAAATCGTCAAGCGTTCCGGTGATTGAATGGTTTGTTAACGAAATGACCAAAAAAACAATGAATCCGGTCCCCAACATGAAATAACTGATTTCCACCGGGGTGAACGTTTTCAGAAGTGATCTTGCCAGAACGCTATATCCGGCAACAGCCATGCATGAGGTGAGCAGAAGGAAAATACCTGTCAGGTTCGACAAATTCAAGCTGCTTCCTTTCATGATAAAAATGAAAACAACACCAAATACTGACATGAAGATTGACAGCTTCTGCAACAAGGTTGTGCGTTCCTTCAAAAATATAGAAGCCAATATCATGGTGGCGATCGGTGTAAAAGCGAATAAAATACCCCCTGCAGCCGAAGTTGCGTGTTCAAGTCCAAACGTTTGGAACGTGAAAAACCCGAGTGGGTACATGGTGGCGAGCAGAAGGACTTTATACAATGGTTTGCCGTGATAATTAAGCTTGATCCAACCAAATATAACAGGAATGGACATACCCGCAAATGAAGCGGAAAACCTGTATGCCAGCATATCAAACGGGGAGGTGTATTCAAGCGCCACTTTGACAAATAAAAATGAAAACCCGATGATTGTTGCGTTCAACACAGCAGCCAAATAGGCGAGTTTTAATCCGTTTTGTTTTATCATGGTATCCTCCTTTCTTATGCCATTGAACGATGTTCATAGCTATGTGATGATACATCATAAAAAGAATAAGATAAGAAATCGGTTCGAACAATATCATTTTCCCCAAACTGTATCGATACAGTTTTTAATGTTTTGTATAATGAAAGATAGATCTACGATTCCCGAAGGGAGAACCGTTATGAAAAAATATGTGTCCATCCTTTTAGACATGGAGGAAAAAATCATGAACCATCAATACAGTCCGGGTCAAAAACTTCCGTCTGTTCGAAAGGCTGCAAAAATATATGATTGCAGCATCAGCACGATCACAAGTGCATATTCAGAGTTAGAGAAACGTCACGTCATTTATTCGGTGCCGCAAAGCGGCTTTTACGTGGTGGCAAAACCAGATGATGAGTCTGATCATAAGGGAAATGAAATGATTGATTTTACCTCCGCTTCACCGGATTTGAACGTGTTTCCGTATTTGGATTTTCAACATTGTTTAAACAAGGCGATTGATATGTACAAATATCATCTGTTTACGTATGGTGGGTGACCCACAGGGATTGGACCAGCTCAGACAAACCTTTGTTTCCCATCTAGCTGATGATCAGGTGTTTGCCAAAGCTGAACAGATATTTGTCACATCAGGCATTCAGCAGGCGCTGGGAATATTGGCGAAGATGCCGTTTCCGAATGGAAAGACAACCATTCTGGTTGAACAGCCAAGTTACGGTATTTATTTACGCATTTTGGAGGAGTCGGGTATTTCGGTTCATGGAATCGCTCGTTCAGCAGCAGGTATTGATTTGGGGGAATTGGAGAAGCGATTCAAAAATGATGACATCAAATTTTTTTATACGATGTCGAGGTACCACAACATGGCATTCACAATTTCCGAACGAACCTTGAGGAAGTGATTCGGGAACATTTCAGCCAAAAATCATGATGTGATAGCGCCCAAAAACCCTTTCATCATAGGGTTTGAGAACAAATTGACTGGATTATGACTGTATTTTAAAATCAAATGTAAAATTAAGAAGCCCTTTAAAAGTTCTCTAGACTTTTTAAAGGGTTTCTTTATACTTTGCAGAAGTATCTTGAATTTCTAAATTTATCGAAGAATTGTTAAATCGGTCTTTGTTTGTACATGGTATTCCAAAGTGGTTCCTACGCTGCTTTAGGGATAATGGATATCACTCTTACAGAAAAACCCAATTCGAAAAAGACTTTATAGTTTACAATTCAAACGGATACAATCTATTTTGGCTTTCAAGAAGTAAGTCAACCATGAATCACATTCCCCATCACGATAAACCAGTGTACCTTGACAAAGCTACATAGTAGATAACTAGAAAAATGAGTCTTGCCAGAAATTGAATTAATCATATAAACATACCATCAATAGTAATCATTTAAGAGCCGGATACATCATTATACCCGGCTCTTTCACTATTTTTATTAATGTAAGAATTTATTAATCTAAATTTCAATTCAACCGAGATTTAAATGCATATAATTTCCCATTATAAACAAACATGAATCCAATGATACTTAATGCTAACAATACCCAAGAGAAACTTCCTGCACCAGACTGATTTAGTATTAATCCACCTAGGACGCCACCTCCGGCGACAGAAAGATTAAATATGGTTACAAAAATAGATTGAGCCACATCTGCATTGTTTCCAGCAGCGTCTGCCATCGATGTTTGCAATAATGTTGGTGCTCCACCAAACGTGAGTCCCCAAATCGCTATGGAGAGAAAAATCAACCATGGTATTCCACTTGATATACCTAACACGAGAGAACTGACAGCAAATGCGCCCAAACTCATAAGTGTTAATAATCGTAAGTGATGGTCAATAAATAACCCGATGCCCCAAATACCAATCATTGATGAAATACCAAATATAAATAATGCAACACCAACATATTTTCCTAGTTCAACATGAGCCATGTATGGTGCAATATATGTGTAGAGGATATTATGTGCTAAAATCCATACGAATACGACACATAATATTGGACGGATGCCAGGTAATTTGAAAATTTCATATAGTGACTGCTGTCTCTCAGCAGGTTGTCCTGGATAATCTGGGATTTTCATTGCTATCCATATGATTAAACAAAATGTCACCGTACTAATCAGGAGAAAGATAGTCTGCCATTCCAAATACATAGCCAACCAAGTGCCAAGAGGTACACCTAATGACAAAGCAATTGGCTGCCCTGTACCGGCAATCGCTAGAGCCCGGCCTTGTAAAGATGGTTTTACCATTCGACGGGCATATCCAGCTACTAATCCCCAAAGTAACCCAGTCGACATCCCAGCGATGAAACGTAAAATTAAAGTCAGTACATACTCATTCGATAATGCTGTTAATGTGTTCGCGATAAATAAGATACATAGTGCCATCAATAACACTTTCTTTCTATGCCAACCTTGTGTCAATGTAACCAATGGAATTGCTGCAACTACAGAACCAATCGCAAAAAGTGTGACAAATTGCCCCGCTAATGCCTCTGAAATACTTAGCCCTTCACTAATTTGAGGAAGTAGTCCAGCAGGAATGGTTTCTGTCATAATCGCAAGAAAACTAGCGACTGAAAGTGCAATTAGATTCCATATCGGTAGTTTATCTTTGTAACCTGTTGCTTGATGTTCTAAAGTCATATCTTTATTCACTTTTCTTTCCTATTAAACCTGAAGTTTGGAAATAAGGGTTATCCACCGGTCCACCGGTCACGACATCTACTACGAGTTCTGGATTAAAAACCAATTCCTTAGCAATAGTTAGGCTTTCAGCAACACCGTGCGCCCAAACACGTATTTCAAATGCCTTCTGTAGATTTTTACCGATGGGTGTGCCCATAATCCCTGTACCTAGAACAGTCACTGTTTTTACTGCAGTTTCTAATTTATTTTGATTAACCATGAATATTCCTCCTTATTTTGATGACTCCATTATGATGGGAGAAGAAATGATTTTGGGAATAAAAAATAAACTTTGTATCGATACACTTTTGATCCCAGGGATTGGAGCGGCGTAGCAACCTTTATGGGCAGTCGAGTAGAATTTGGAGAAATGATTCAATTCGTTTCTGAGCATCAATTGAGACCCATTGTTGACAGTATGTATGCATTATCTGATATAGCGCAAGCGATGAACAGAATGAAATTAGGCACTCACTTTGGTCATGTTGCTTTACAAGTAAACTAAGTTAAGAATCATCATGAAAAAATACAAGCACCCTTTCAAATTTAAAAAAGGTGCTTGTATTTTAATATGAAATATAATAAATTGTTTCCCTTTTGAACGCTATTTCGAGTTTTCTTTTTCACATTCACTAAAATCACTCCAATAATGATGATTAACGACCCAATCATATGATAATAATGAAATGGTTCGCTTAAAATGAATACACCGGAAAGAATCGTAATTAATGTGGCCACATTATTGAACACACTGACTTGAATCACCGGTAATTTGGATACGGCATAAATCGATAATAAAGATGTTCCAAAGGTAGATAGTACCCCTAAAAATAAAATGGATAATAAATATGGGATTTCTGTCAAAGAACCCATATATTCATTAGCTGATCCTCCACTTATAAAATAGGCCACATTAAAGAATATAAATCCAATCACCATAATGTATATTGTGATTTGAATCGGGGCAATGGTTCGAGTCGCACTTCTCGACATTACTTGCCAAATAGCAGTGGATAGAATAGATAATATAATTAAAAGATTACCGATTAAATGAAAATCATAACTGCCTGAGCTGTTCATCATCTGCAAGTAAATGACGCCAACAACACTTAAAAGGATACCAATACCTTGGACTTTTCGGACGTGTTCCTTTAAAAATATACTGGCTAACAAGACTGTTAACGCCGGGGCAATGGCTTGGATAATCCCTGCTTCTGTTACTGTCGTTTGATCCAGTCCAAGTATTTGACTGCTGAAAAATATAATCGGATAGAATAATGAAATAATCAATACGATTGTCACTTCTCTTTGATATAACCTCAAATTAATTGGTTTGATTATAAGAAATATCAGAAAGACTAAAAAAGCAAATGTAAATCGCTGTGCCAGTATGAGTAACTGCCCTTCATACGTTAATGATATTTTAACAAACATAAAGGACAAGCCAATGATAACAGAGAACGCAACAGCTGCCAGTATTGCACTATTTTTCCTCATAATTTCCCCTCCTCACTTTTAGCATATAAGAAACATATTTAATAGATTGAATTTATTTATTGTGGTGTATCGATACAAATGAAGCAAAATAAAAGATGGTTGAAGTAATTGTATGGTAACCTTATTGATAACAATGGGGTGAAATTATATGAAGAAACATCAGGCAGTAGCAAACCAAATTTTAAGGCATATCGAACATGGAGTGTACGAGAAACGCCTTCCATCTGTAAGGTCATTAATGGATGTTTTTGAAGCCAGTCAAGTGACCATTACAAAGGCACTACAACATTTAGTAGAAATGAATCGGATATATGCAAAACCAAATGTAGGGTATTTTATTATTTCAAGAAAACGAAATGGTAATGCTTTTAATGGGGTATATGATTTTTCTACTGCCTCTACTTCATGGACGGATTTTCCTTTAGACAGTTATGCTCAATGTTTAGAAACAGCCATCAAAAATGAAAAAACAGAATTATTTACCTATGGGCGAACTACCGGTAATGAAGAACTGAAATATTTATTTCAAGGACTATTAGAAGAGGATCAGATTTTCACGAAAAAAAAACAAATTATGATTACAAGTGGTACACAGCAGGCCCTGCATATTCTCTCTTTAATCATGATGTCACATAAAGATTCCATTATCATAGAACAACCCACTTACCATCAGATGATTAATCTTGTTGAACGGTTGCCTTTAAATTATGTTGCTTTTCATCGTGATTTCAACCAGATTAATTTAACAAAATTAGAAACAGCGATTGAAAAACATAGCCCTAAGTATATTTATCTGATGCCACGGCTTCATAATCCACTCGGAACGACGATGAGTGTACAAGAAAAAAAGAAAATTTTAGAACTTTCAACAAAATATGATTTTCACATCATAGAAGATGACTATTTAGGAGATTTTGAAGGAAATAGCAGTTACAAAACGCTTTATGAGATGGATACAAACCAGCGTGTAGTCTATTTAAAAAGTTTCTCTAAAATTATGTTTCCAGGCCAACGGTTGGGAATCGCGGTCTTACCTGAACAAATGATTGAAGTTTTCCATAGCTTTAAAGAAATTATTGATATCCATACTAACGCCTTAAGCCAAATAATTATGCAGACATTTATAGAAAGTGGATTATATGCGCACCATAAAGATAAAATTGTATATAGGCACCAACAGAAAGCAAATACGCTTCGAAATGCATTATGTATACACTTTTCAGAGTACCAATTTAATGATAATCATCAAATGCATACAGTTATCAAACTACCGAAACAAATCAATATGAACAAACTGCATGAAGGATTAACAAAACGACATATTTTAGTCGATGATTATAAAAGCAATTACTTAAACGGATATAAAAAAAACTATAATTTTATCAAACTAAATACAACCAGTATTCCAGAAAATAAAATTAATAAAGGTGTTCAACTCATTCAGGAAGCAATAGAAAATAGTAAGGGGCTTTGATAACTCATGACTTTCCAATAACATAGAGGGGGAGAAATATTGAATTATTAGTTATTGACCTTTTTTCAAAGATACAAAGAATTGAGAATTCTAAAATAGATAATATTAAAGATAGTACGTATCTTCTGATTTTCGTATTACCCCTAAACTATTAAACTCAAAGCGGTACCATGTTTTACTCTATGTGTGGACCGGACAAAACCCTCTAACGAAATCATGTATCAAATCAGACAGCTTGCTCATATAAAGGATGAAACGAAAATGATTATTGCGTCCGGTTGGGAGCGTACCCTTTTCTCATAACCTGTATTAGGATGGGTATATATGGTTTCTATAAGTTTAATATTCCACTTACGGTAGCAATTCATCAGTATATGACCTATGATCATTTCTTTGAATCAGATTATCAGCCCACACTTTTAAATATATTTCATAAACAGTTGCATTTACAATGTGAAATTGCAATTTACCTTCCACTCGCAAGAAGCCAGAGAGAGATAGAAGTATTGCAGGATATTATATTAAATGGAGAAATAACGAGTATTTGTTCTGGAGGAAAACTGTCCAATTCAAAAAATGTAACTTCATCCTTCCTGTTTAGTTATTCCGCCAATCATTTCTTCCCTTCCATATCTGATCGATTGATTCCTTAATGGTACTTAATTAATATAGCAAACCAAAAGAAATTATTTCATCGTTTTTATGCTAGTATGAGTATCCATACTGATTTCACTGAAATGTCCAGTGAGATAACACTAAATACCGATTTTTTCTAGTACGTATCATAGGGGTTATATCATGAACATGGAGGAGGTGTTTTGTAGATTTCCCATGTTCTTCCCTATATATAAAATAATTTATGTTATGTAAATATTCTGATGGAAAACTCGACGCTTTTTCTTTTCGCCTCATAAACTAGTTGTTCGTTATTGAATGATCAATTGATATTCAGGTGCGAGGGAGGGATGGTCTTATTGAGTACATATGACCACTAATTGCTAAACATTGTCCAAATGTTCTCTAAAGTTTTAGCAACCTATTAAGAAAAAGGAGTCTATATAACATGAAAATAGTAGAAAAATACCAAAATAATGTTGCACATAATTCTTTGCGGTTTGAACGTGTAGAATATATTGAGTTTTTTGTAAGTAATGCAAAGGTTTTTTCCTATTTTTTATGTAATGCGTTCGGGTTTGAAGTAAAGGCTTATTTAGGGTTGGAAACCGGAGTTAAAGACAGAACATCCTATTTACTAGAACAAGGTAATTGTCGATTTATCATCACAGCAGGAGTGGACCCGGAAAGCGAGGTTTCCAAGTTTACCTACCTGCATGGTGATGGAGTTAAAGAAGTTGCGTTTAAGGTTGGTAATGTTGAGGAAGCTTATAAAACTGCCATTGATAACGGGGCAAAGAATGTAAAAGGTTGTTATCAGATAGAGGATGAAAATGGAATAATTCATAAGGCTATTATTGGTTCTTTTGGTGAGACAGTAAACTCTTTTATTAATAAATCTAATTATAAAGGAAAATATCTTCCCGGCTTTAAAGAGATTACGTCCCCCTTTACTACATCAAAAAACAAAGGACTATTGTCTTTTGACCATATTGTTGGAAATGTAGAGCTAGGAAATATGAATAGGTGGACTCAATATTATGAAAAAGCACTCGGTTTTACGAAATTTCAAGGATTTTCAAAAGATGAGATTAGTACCAAGTTATCCGGATTAATGTCTAAAGTATTAGAAAACGGAGATGGAAGGATAAAATTCTTAATAAATGAACCGGTAACGGGAAAAACCAAGTCCCAAATACAAGAATATTTAGATTTTAACTATGGTCCAGGCATACAACATATTGCCTTTGAGACTAATAACATTGTTAAGACAGTATCAGAACTACAAATGGCAGGTGTAGAGTTTTATAATGCTCCAGATGCATATTATGATGATTTAAACGTACGTGTAGGTAATATTGATGAGAACTTGGATCATTTAAGGGATTTAAATATTTTAGTAGATAGAGACGATGAAGGATATTTATTACAAATATTCGTTAAACCATTAACAGATCGGCCTACAATATTTTTTGAAATTATTCAAAGAAAGGGAAGTAAAGGTTTCGGCAAAGGGAATATTAAAGCCCTATATGAAGCTGTCGAAAAAGAACAAGCTTTACGTGGAACATTGTAGTATTCTTTGTTGTCATGAAGAATCCAATTAATGCCAGCATTGTACACCCACGGGCAAATTTCAAAGTGGCATATTGAATAACAGTGCGGCGATTATTCTTTGTCAGCAGCATCTTTCTCAGGATACAACCATCAGAAGATATCAAGTGAAGAAACACCTGATGGATGCGGTCATATGATAGGAATTGAGGTACTGGATCACTTAATCATCTATAACTGCATAGTATACCAGTTTGATAGATCAAGTGTGTGTATAAGTGGGAAGGAGCTAGTCTCCTTCCTTTTCTTTTCAATGAAGAATTTCATGAGCTGCTGTTTAAAAAAGCTGCAAAGTTATCGTATAAACTCTTCAAATACCGGAGTCCTAAGGAGAGTGGTATAAGTTGTTTGATTATGAGCGTTCTTTGTCTTTAGATTTTTAGGAATCCTCGTGCATTGAAAAGGATGGTTATTCGATTAGAGATGTGTCTTATTTAGGTCTTACCAAATACAGATGGATCTTTCCCTGCGGTTGTTTTTATGCATCAGGTCAAGGCAATCGAACCACATTTTTGTCTGAAGCTGAAGCTTTAGTTTTAAAAGGTATCGTTTCTCTTTTAATCACTGCCCCTGCCATGCGAAGTCGTACTCCACAAGATTTATCTGAGGAACAGATATTAAATCTTATGATAGAGACCATAACTAATATTAGACAATATACTCAGACAGTGGTTGACATCCAAAGGGGAGTTGACCTACTTTGTAGTTTCGAAAATATTGATAAAAATCTTTTCGACACCAGCAAGAACTCCCCCTTAAGTAGCACCCAAACTAGTGATGCAGCATTTCGTTAGATGTGTTTCAATTCGATCGAATGAACAGTGACAGTTTGACTGTCTATTCTGTTCAGGCCATCTTCAGGTATTCTCTTGGTGTACATCCGACAAGACGTTTAAAGTGCCGGTGAAAGTGACTTTGATCAGCAAAGCCAACTTCAGCAGCAACCTCGCTGATTGACACCTTTTTTGTCAAAAGCAGTGTCTTTGCACGATTGACTCTTAATTGAATGACGTATTGATGGGGGGGAAAGCCTGTTGCTTTTTTAAATAAACGTATTAGATGAGCAGGACTGACATTAACTTCTCTGGCCAACTCAGTTAAAGAAATATTTTGATTTATCCGATCATGTATATATTGGATAGCTGTGTTGATTTCACGATCGGAGAGATTCTTTGGCTTATACGGGTCGAATTTTGTAGAAGTATAACGTTTTAGTACATGTAGTGCTAAAAGATTACTTAATGACTCTTCATAAAGTTTGCCCCCTATTCCTCCCTGTTTGATATCCTCCATCAGCCATTGTGTTAACTGAAAGAGCTTCGGGTCATGTGTCTGTAAAATATGATGAAGCTCTATCGGACCGTTGAATGCCATTTCAGATTTATTTCCAACATCCCCCAGAAGATCTGGAGGTAATTCAATCCTGTAAAAACTTAAGTCGGTGTCCCATCGCCAAAGGCTACTTTCCCCAGCAGACAAGATAATGATATCGCCAAAGGCTAATTGCCCTTTGGTACTTTTTCCATCAACTTTCTCCCACATATTAACGGGGTTTGGTGTCAAATTAATGTTGATTTCGTGATTCTTAAGGTTGGATACATGAACTTCTTGGGGAGGTACATTTCTCCATTCAGTAAACAATATTCCATCACCATTATGAGTATGGTGCATTAACGCAGGTGGTACTTGAGCAAACGGTAAATCATTAGACTTTTTCGTATTCACAATTTGATCACCCTGACAATTTTATTCAAAAATCGGCGTTTTTTATTCAATTTTTCTGAATATAGCCAATTTATACTGTTTAGTGTATCTCATAAGCAATTCGAAAGTAAAGGAGGGAGGAACTCGCTACTTAAATGGGTCTGAAAGTGAATTTAGTATCCCAATATTTTAAAAGAAGTATTTACATCTCAATTACCAGAGGCTATCCATTTCGAGAAATGGACCAAATTATCGGGTGTAACTCCTAACCCTTGCATAGTATCTCCAAGCGAGTCACTTTAAGAAAAGCAGAACAATAGGAAGGTGTACATGATGCCTAAAAAGTATCCAGAAGTAGACGAAGTGATCAAGTATATTCATCAATATCTCCACGAACCGCTTTCGGTGTCCGAATTAGCCAGGCATGCAGCCTATAGTAAATTCCATTTCACCCGTATTTTTAAAGAGAGAATGGGTCTTGCACCTCAATATTATATTTCGGCCATCCGGCTGCAAAAGGCAAAAGACCTGCTGTTATGTACAGATTTAAGTGTCCGGGATATCGGACTGGAAATCGGTCAGGAGAGTTTGGGCACATTTACAACACGATTTACAGAACGGGTAGGGGTAACACCGTCACAATTTCGAAACTCAAAAAAGGAAGTCAACAACTATTTATCTATGCTACAAGATTGGACATTGTCCAAATCCATGTCAACGCACACGACATCTTTAGCTAAGGCAAGTGAAGGTGGCAAGATACAAGGGACTGTCCAGGCTGATGTTCCTTTTAGTGGTTTTATTTTTGTTGGATTATTTGCCAAACCGATCTTTGAAGGATTTCCATTATACGGAACTATGCTTTCTTCTTTAGGAGATTTTCGTTTTACCGGTGTTAAACCAGGCGCCTATTATCTGATGGCTACATCTGTGTCCAAGAAGATGCAAGGTATTGATATACTCTTTTCCTACAAATCATTACAAGCCGGGCTGAAAGAACCAATCATTATTGAACCGTATTCCCCTGTCCCATTTCAAAAAATGAATCTCCGTTCACCTCGTTTAGATGATCCACCAATCATTTCTTCCCTTCCATATCTGATCGATCGTTTCCTCGAAAAGGGTAAGGAAAGTATCAATCGGAAAGAAATCATTTCATCATTTTAGTGCTAAAAATGGGATCCAAAAAGAAGAGGCTCGAGAACGGAAACGGTACTCATCACTGACATAAAGTATAGACAAACGGTCTATATATACCCCTATTCAAAAATAAGAAACCTATGAAAAAATGATAAGTAGAATTCCTTTAGAGGTATTGGAATCCCTGATCGCTCTGGTATAGGAAACTATTAACCTCAGAATGAATCATCCATATATCGGGGTAACTCCAAGATACATGTAAAATATGCAGTCTTGGATGGATATTTCATCCATCCCCGTTTTATCTTTAGAAGTTATGCATCCTCGTAAAAATTAATAACTGACTTGGCCGATGACACGACTTTATCTGGAAGATCTTTAGGTGAGACAACCTTGATTTTATTTGCAAATCCCAATATGTACTCTATAGCTTCTTGCTTATCATTGAAACTTAAAGTTGCAGGTATCCATTTGTTTTCGTTTGGACTTTCCGTTTTTAAGACTTGAACGAATTTACTTGTAAAATTAATTCTCTTAATAATTGCTGGGTCTATTTCTACTTGCACTTCATATTTCGGTAATTTTTGTATAAACTCTACTTTTGATTGCCCCCAGTATGTTGCTAAATTGAAATCAATGGGTCTTTTAAATGTTTCATTTTGAACTTTTGCAGAATGTACTCGTGATACTCTGTAATTACGAAGTTCTCCATCTCTTAATGCAACAAGATACCACTTGTCTCCCTTTGCTACTAAGCCCAACGGTTCAATCAACCGTTCCTTTTGTCGTCCGTCAGCCTGTTCATAGTGAATCTTTAGCTTTTTATTCTCCCAAACAGCATGTTGAATTATTTTGAGGTCGTTCACTTTTTCTTTGGATTGTCGCCATGTACTTGTATCTATATAAATCCTTTCCCACATCGCTTGTGCTTCGGCTCGATAATTTACTGGGATGGATGCAAGTAACTTTTGCCTGGTATCTAGTGATTGGGTGTTCAGTCCTAAATCATTAAGCAATTCCTCTGAAGGGAAAAGAAAAAGGGATTTCATGTCCTCGATTGTTAATCCACTTAGTTTACTCCGAAAATTGTCTAATAGGCGCCAGCCCCCCTCTTTTCCTCTTTCAGAAACAATGGGTACCCCTGAAGTACTTAAAGCATCCATGTCTCTAAGGATGGTTCTGTCTGAAACCTCTAATTCATTTGCCAATTCCTTAGACGTCATTTTCCCTCGGTTCTGTAGTAAAATCATAATGTTCATCAATCTATCCGCTCTCATAGTATCCATCCTTTATTGAGCAAATATATTTCTTTTTTCATTTAACATGACAGAAGGTGTCGTGTTTTTATTATATACTCTTATTTAATGTAAGGGAAGGAGATGGAACGTACATGAATCTGTTAGAAAACAAAATTGCCGTTGTAGCTGGTGCTACCCGTGGCGCCGGTCGTGCAATTGCTGCCATGCTCGGTCAAGTCGGTGCCACTGTATATGTTACTGGTCGAAGCGTAAGGGGAAACCCTTCCCCTATGGGAAGACCCGAAACGATTGAAGAAACAGCAGAACTGGTGACACAACAAGGCGGAAAAGGAATACCGGTTAAAGTGGACCACACTGTCGAAAGGGAGGTCAAAGCACTTTTTGAGAAGATTAGTAAAGAACAAAACGGACAACTTGATATTCTGATCAATGATGTTTGGGGAGGAGATCCATTAACCAATTGGGATCAAACTTTCTGGGAACATAGCCTAGATGACGGATTAAAAATGCAAAAACAAGCGATCCACTCACATATCATCACAAGTCACTATGGTGTTCCATTGATGGTAAACCGTGGACAAGGACTGGTTGTAGAAATTACAGACGGCGTGAATTATAACTACAGAGGTAACCTCTTTTATAGTCTTGCAAAAATATCAGTCATTCATTTGGCAGAAGCCATGGCACACGATTTAAAAAAGTATCACATTACCTCCGTTGCTGTCACACCGGGATTTCTTCGATCAGAAGCTATGCTTCAGCATTTCGGGGTAACAGAAAATAACTGGCAGGAAGGGACTAAAATTGAGCCGTATTTTATTGCGTCTGAGACGCCTTTTTATATTGGTAAAGGGATCGCCGCTTTAGCAAGTGATAAAAATGTATTCCAAAAAACAGGACAAGTGTTAAGTTCATGGGGTCTGGCCAAAGAATATGGATTCACGGATATTGATGGTACACAGCCAGATTGGGGAACATATTTTGATGAAAATGTTTAAATGACAATCCCCGGGGGATAAATTCTGTTGTTCCGGATTGTTGTGTGCAATAACGCGCTCACGTCCAAAGAAAAGCAATTTTCTATGTCCTATAATAGACAATAGCGGACATTAAACCTTTAAAAATAAGCTGTTGATGTCCACTAAGGTCCATGATAGGCTAAAATATCATTTCCGCTAAGGATCCTGGGATGCTTTCCGATCACTTCTTCTTTGGCAAACCTCGGAGAGGTGGAATAGAGTTTCTTTTCAATTGATACAATTCCTGATTTATCAGCTTTTACCGTTTGATAAGCAGCACATTCAAATTCTTTCTCAGGAAGCATAAGCCACTCATTCTGGTCTTATTTATATAGCTCGGATTGTAGTTGTTTCTTTTCATAGTGAATCCGATCCCTGTCTTGTTCTGCCAATTCCCATAATGTTTCATTAAACTGATCGAGATGTGCTATCGTACACTCGGGTAAAAGGAAATTGTACATATTTAACCATCGCATCTACATGTTCTTTTTCATTTCCTTTGCCAGGATTGCAGAACTCATAAGAAAATCCGAAATGAAGGGTAAATCGCTGAAACGCATCTGTTAATTCTCGTTCGCCTTTTGAACGGATTTTCTTTACAGCTGGAGAAAGGTTATTAAATCGAATCGTCTTTGGTACGCCCCCCATATGGTGAAACATTCTTTTTAGTCCATCCAGTAAGCATTCTGTATTTTCAGAATGGAATACCTGAAAATTAAAAGCGTTACTGTATGGAAAGGACATCACCAAGTAAGGAAGGTTAATAATCTCCGAACCATATTTGAATGGCGCTTCTCCGAAGTCTACTTGAGCTGTTCCCGGTATAGAATCTAATGGGAGCGAAGCTTCCGAACTTTCCTTTAACTCTCTCTTTCTTTAAGACCCTTTAAAACTATGAAACTTTTCTAGCTGCTTGGAAAATGAAAGGAAGAGGATTATTTGTAAAAGTATTAAAGTGGTTTTTTATTTCCTTAACGCTGCTGCTTTATGTTTATATGGTATATGATGCATTTTTTAAGGGGAATGAGGGGATGGTATGGATTACCATTGGCTTGACGTTATTTCTTTTGGTTTCCCTTATTATAAGTATTAAAAGAAAGTGAAGGATTACACGATTTTACACCTATGGCTTCCTTTTTTGTTTTAGATGATGTGGAAACCATTTAAAACGCTAAATTAGAGATTAGAAGGGTATCAAATAAGAAGTCGTCAATGCATTGACCGGGGAGCTCTTCCCTGGTTTTTTTGATAGATATAATTATTGAGAGGAAAAGAAGTTTCTATGTTAATTGTAAAAAGGATCGAAAGACCGTTGAACAGGTGAGTTCCATTCCATATAATCTGGATGTGATAATAGCGATTTTAGCAGAGGAGAGGAGAATATATGAGGAGTGTAAGATGGTTATCAATCAGTATAATTGCGGTTCTTTTACTTGTGTATTCGTTTCAGTCGGTACTAGCGGATGAAAACAGAAATCAACCCAAAAGCGAAGAAGAAGCCAATCAACATCAGGAATGGATGGTGAATAAGGAGGACAGGCCTCCTGTCCATTCCGTCGATCATTTGAAATTGATAGGCTCTAAGATTGTTCCAAACAATGCGAAATTTAGACGGACGAGCCTGGGTGGATTCTCCGGGCTGTCATATGATCCTCGCAAACATCAATGGTACATCATCAGTGATGACAGGTCCATGATTAACCCTGCTCGTTACTATACTGGAAAGCTGAGATATAATGAAAGAGGATTCAAGTCAGTAAGGTTTACTGATGTGACGTTCTTAAAACAACCGGATGGCACATTGTATCCAAGTAAGGAACAATACAATCCAGATATGGAAGGAGATGTACCGGATTTCGAATCAATCAGGTATGACACGAGAAACGGGGGGGTCTGGTATACAAGTGAGGGAGATCGTTCACTGGACATGAATCCTCTGATTCGTCACGCTACTTTAAACGGGACTTATCAATCGGGATTGCCGATATCCGAAAATGTAAAAATGGATAAGCAATCGGCAAAAGGGTTCCGGAACAACCTTTCACTCGAGGGGAGCACCTTTTCTCCAGACGGACTTTCCTACTGGACTGTAATGGAAGGTCCTTTGTTTCAGGACGGTAGCGTTCCAACTGTGGATACAGGAGCAGTTTCACGAATCACCCGGTACGACCGTGATGGCAATGTAAAGGCACAATATGCTTATAACATTGATCCAATCCCTGCAGAACCAGGACCCGGAAAGCATGCGGACAATGGGGTAACCGATATCCTCTCGATTAATGATCATGAATTTTTGATACTGGAACGGTCCGGGGTCCAATCAGTAGATGGAAGTTTCAAGAATTACATTCGTATATACAAAATCAATACTGAAAACGCAACGGATATAAAGGATATGGATACAATTAAAAACCGTGATTTTGTACCCGTTCGCAAACAACTTGTACTTAATATGAATGAACTCGGATTATCTAATTTGGATAATATCGAAGGCATGTCCTGGGGTAAAAGGTTAAAGAACGGTCATGATAGTCTTGTCCTCGTATCGGATAACAATTTCAATGATTCCCAAGTCACGCAGTTCATTGCTTTGGAAGTGTTTCCTGAATAAGGACTACGGGTTTGGATGAAAATCAACGGTTGGACTGTATGGACAATTATTCACAACAAGATGTATGGCTGGAGATTCAAACGGAAAATGTAAAAACGGTAGAAAAATATTTGCAGGAGAGTCACATTAATAGAAGAGACGAAGTGGAGGTTCATAAAAATTCAGAGGGTTACTGGATTTCGGATCCATGTGGAACGATCCTCAGAGTCAATCCACGAAAATAATAGCTGTTTTTGGTAGACTAGTATTTTGCTCTTTGATATGTACTGGAATCCCTGCCAACCTAGGTACTGGATATATGATCTTATAATACGAAAGGGGGGCTATAATGGAATCAACATCGGGAAAAGATAAAAATTTTGGCGTACTCATATGATGATATGCTCCCCTAGGTAACTTAATAATTCTTGGTTTAATTGCCCATTCGCTTAACTTAAACTAAAGGACACGATTGTAAAAAAAGATAAAGGGAGAAAAAATGCGATTAGATCGTTTTTGTTTTCTCCCTATTTACTAAAAAAATTTATAAGATCTTTGCCATTGCTCTAACCGGAAAGGTGCCAACCCCTTTAAACTTTGGTGGAATGGCTGTAAAGGTAAATCCTTCATCTGGAAGTTGATCAAGGCAACATAAATGCTCTACAATCGGAATTTCTTCTTGAAGTAGTAGCGAATGAACTGGCCTTGATTTTCCTTGTGTTTTATCAATATTCATAGAATCAATACCTACTAGTTTTACTCTACAATCTATTAGATATTGTGCAGCATCTCGGGTGAGGTACGGATGGTTTTCAAAATACATTTCACTATTCCAATATTGATCCCAACCCGTGTTCACAAGTACGGCTCTTCCTCTTATTTCTTTTTCTCTAAAAAAGTCAGCATCTATAGCAAGTGTTTCTTTATGGTTAACACGAATAACGATCCCTTCTAAATCAACAAAATTTACTAGATTCATTTCTGATAGATCTTTGCCTTGGCTATATCTATGAAAGGGACAATCCAAATAGGTTCCTGTGTTACCAACCATTTCAACTTTGCCAATCTGGAACTCAGTTCCTTCTTCATATAGATCTCGTGATTCCTCTCTACTTAAATAATCACAAATAATAGGAGCAGGTAATCCTTTGTAAGTGACCAGTCCATGTTCAATTGTATGGCTTAAATCAATAAATGTTTCCTTCTCAGGTTTTTCGTTAAGGGGTCTACGTTTGTGTTTTTCAATAATAATTTTTTTGTTAAGAATTCTAACTTTACCAACCATAAGTAATCTCATATCCTGTACGATATAATTAGCTAACTCTTGATCAGAAATATTATCTCCAGTAATGTCCAGACGGAATTCCTGTCCTTGAATCCCACCGCCATTGGTAAATTCGATTACAAAATCAAACTGAACTCTTTTATCCATGTTATTTCCTCCTTTGAAATTAATTCTCTTCCTTTTTTTTGCAATATTTCCAGTAACACAATAAGTTTCTTCCACAATATCAGCTAATAAAAGTTATGTACATTATTCAGAATCGGGCGCAACTCTGTAACAAGAGTTGTGCTCTTTCTTTAGGAGTAGGGCCATATTCTGGAACAAAGTATTGTGAAAAAGATGTAATTTTGAAATAATTGGTATTAAGTTAAAGGGCAGGATAGTTGAAGACTCAGTTTCGAGATATTTGGATGAGAACCTTTTTTTAAATTATTCGTTAAATTTTAATTAGGCAATGTAGAAAAAAGATCTCTAACAATGGATCATTTTTCCAAGGTATAATCTTTACATAAGAAAATTAATCGTCTTCAATACTTATTTTTGGCTAAAAGCAATTTTTAATCCAATAAGGGTAAATAAAGAGCCTTGAATAATATTAATTTTTCTTGATATGATTGGGTTTTTACGGAGTAAATAACCCACCTTTTCGGAAAAGATACTTATTACTGTGAAAATAACTAATGTTTGAATTAGGAATATAATGCCATACATGAGCATTTGGTAAGTAATATTTCCATATGATTGATTAATGAACTGAGGCAAGAAGGCAAGGAAAAAAAGAGAAACTTTTGGGTTTAAAAGATTCATAATTACACCTTTTTTATATGAAGATTTAAAACTTAAAGAACCTTTTTTCTCAACGTTGAGAGTAGTATCATTGGCGGTGAATGCTCTATAAGCTAGATATAACAAGTAGGCTGCTCCAGCATATTTGACAATAGCAAAAGCCAAAGCTGATTGATAGATAATTGCAGAAATTCCTAACGTTGCGGCAGTAATATGTATTAGTAGACCTGTGCAAAGTCCAAATGTGGTTGAGATCCCTGAACTCTTACCATTGGATATGCTATGGGCTAAAACAAAAAGGTTATCTGGCCCAGGTATCAAGGTAAGTAATATAGCTGTACCCAAAAAAGAAATGATAGACCCTATATCCATTTATATTCACCTCACATTTTTTATAAAGTATAATATAGCATAGAAAGCTATATACAATAAACGCGCAATAAGTTGATTAACTTCTAACTCCATTAAATTAGGGGGCAGTCATCACTAATGGATGAAGCCCCTTTTAATTACTAATACATTTTTGAAACAAAGGGGCAAACTGAAAATAGGTTGTATGAGATAGGTTAGAAAAATAGTTTTCATTAAATCATACTGGTTAGATATTTTTAGAATATCTGTAGGGCTAACTTTAAATTTCATAAAATATTCAAATTGCATTTTTATTTTCAGTTCTGATTTTATAAAGAAAAAAAATAAAGACCCTACTAAAAATAAGTGCCCTAAAATTGTGAATAAAGACCAAAAAGTTCCACCCTGTAATTGATTCAAAAAATGTTCAAACTCGTTCCTTCCTCTTGCTCTTCCAATACTATTAATTAGTGTTACACATGGAGTTGTTAAGGAGATAACGATTACTAACAATGGAAAAAACTTAGATTTTTGTTTTATAACCCTAAATATAGCCAACCCCAGTGTTGTTAATAAAAAAATGTAATATATAGTCCAAAACCATCCAGGTAGAGTTTCCCAATTCACTTTGACCCTCCTAGTCACCCACCATCCTCATTGCCTATATAATATTGCAACTATTAAATAATATCAATTTTTCCAATTGTTTTAGTTATTGGTTTGTTTAAATATAGGGTTTATAGGTGAGGTAAGAAAAATCCATCTATGAGATGATGATGGATTAATTGAAAAAATGGAACAGTAAAAAGAGAAAAACATTGTTCAACAATCGGGGGCTTTTCTGCAATAAGCGAATACAGATAAGTCTAAAAAACGATCTTCAACAATCGGGCGCGATTGTAGAGCAACACAGGTAGAAAGTGATCAAACTTTTTTATAAAAACCAAACTTAAATCTGCTAAAGAAGAATCCTTTTTGATCAATCTTTTTTCAAAATGGATTCTTCTTATTTATCGTAAAATAAGGATTTGCGAGGTATTTTTGCTCAAACTTTATTTCATAGCTACAATTAAGAGACTAGGTTTTTTGTCCATACCTACATTTCCTTTCATCTCAATATCTTAAGAATACTATTAGTTTTGAGACAAAACATATTGTTAATCTTATGTTAACTAAATAAAGATTCGATTATAAAAGAGGTTATACCCTATTGTATAATTTAGATAAATTAGGATTAATTGAACCGCCAGAATATGTGGTGAAAGTAGCAAAAATACAAAAAGCACAAAACAAAACAACCGTCCACTTTATTTCAATGTTGGCGGTACCCCTTGAAATAAAAAATGAATAGTAGGAAGGTGGATAATGATGTCTTAAAGATATCCAGAACTAGACGAAGTGATCAAGTATATTCACCAATATCTTCATGAACCCCTATCGGTATCCTGGTTAACCCATCAAGCAGCCTATAGTCGATATCATTTCACTCGTATTTTCAAAGAAAGGACAGGTCTTACACCCCAATACTATGTTTCTTCACTACGTATACAAAAGGCAAAAGACCTGCTGTTATGTACAGATTTAAGTGTCCGGGATATCGGACTGGAAATCGGTCAGGAGAGTTTGGGCACATTTACAACACGATTTACAGAACGGGTAGGGGTAACACCGTCACAATTTCGAAACTCAAAAAAGGAAGTCAACAACTATTTATCTATGCTACAAGATTGGACATTGTCCAATTCCATGTCAACACACACGACATCTTTACCTAAGGCAAGTGAAGGTGGCAAGATACAAGGGACTGTCCAGGCAGATGTTCCTTTTAGTGGTTTTATTTTTGTTGGATTATTTGCCAAACCGATCTTTGAAGGATTACCATTATACGGAACAATGCTTTCTTCTTTAGGAGCTTTTTGTTTTACCGGTGTTAAACCAGGCGCCTATTACCTGAAGGCCACATCTGTGTCCAAAAAGATGCAAGGTATTGATATGCTCTTTTCCTACAAATCACTACAAGGTGGGCTGAAAGAACCAATCATTATTGAACCGTATTCCCCTGTCCCATTTCACAAAATGAATCTCCGTTCACCTCGTTTAGATGATCCGCCAATCATTTCTTCCCTTCCATATTTGATCGATCGTTTCCTCGAAAAGGGTAAGGAAAGTATCAATCGGAAAGAAATCATTTCATCATTTTAGTGCTAAAAATGGGATCCAAAAAGAAGAGACTCGAGAAAGGAAACGGTACTCATCACTGACATAAAGTATAGACAAACGGTCTATATATACCCCTATTCCAAAATAAGAAACCTATGAAAAATGATAAGTAGAATTCCTTTAGAGGTATTGAAATCCTTGATCACTCTGGTATAGGAGACTATTAACCTCAGAATGAATCATCCATATATCAGAGTGATAGAACTCTTTTACCGTTGAGCATCGGATAAATTCAAAGTATCATGATTGGCTCATCGATCAACACTTCGATATCTGACCCCTCTCCAAAAAAAACCGTATATACGGAAGGCTTAGACCAAAGTAGCACCTTTATTTTTTGAAGAACCGAAAAGTGTAACAAAAAGGAATCCCCCGTTATGATTCCAGTCGTTTATTGATTCAATTATTCCATCCTATTAATCCTTTCAACTAACACTAGTATATGAATCAATTTTCATTGATTATTTTTGTGATTTCAATTACAACATCTTCATCAACGTTACTGTTCACCATCAGGACATTTCCTATAGAAGCTGTAGGGATTTCCTCGTCACCATTAACTTCAAAACCTTTATCTCCATGAGCTAGAACGATCTTTCCTTCTATCCATCTTTAAACTTCCTTATTCTTTTCAAAGCTTCATGATTTATATCCGATCCGAAATCAAATCGCCTATAGCCAGTGTCTAGTAAAGGATCACGCTGCTTCCTTATCTGAATGATTATGAATTTACTGTATAACTTCTAGTTTGAACTGGATCAGTTAATTTCAACAAGTCTTCAAGACGAATCTTATCCTTCATCGAATGTTTTCCCTCTATCACAATCATAAGATCCTGACAATGAATACTTATCACAAAAGAAACTAGCCTCGGTAATTGTTCGACTTTACAACATTTTTCTTTAGCATAAATATAAATGTTACTGGAACAGCTTTGGCAGAACTTATACAACTCTAGGATATTCAATAAACGGAAACGATGGGATGATATTTTAAGAGAACATACGTTTTTCAATACAAATCCCCCTCGTAATAAGTTGTCCTACTATTAGTTTCTCACAAAAGAGCCCTTTCATATACCAGGAGATTTTGTCGTATATAGACTTCTTTTGTTTTTAAGGCCCGATAGTCTTTGACTTTTATTCCGAAAGTTTAACAGGCTTTTTTATGTATTTATCCTATGCTCCAATATAAGATCTAAAAATGGGCATTTACCAACTTAGTTAAATCGTACGTGAACTTGCAAACCAATAATTTAAAGTCCTCCACTCGCTTTTCGGTGGAGGACTTTAAAATTTACTTGTTCATTGCAAAATGTATAATCTTCTCTCTAAAAAAGAAGCAATTAAAGGTGGCCCTGGACCCTGAATATGGTGAATCTCACACGTTAAATTTAAGTAAGATGTTCAAGATAGGTTTTTCTTCTGATCCATTTCCTCTTTTCTATCTTTTTCTTCTCCTAGAACTCTAGACAAGTACAAATAATGGATAAAATAATTCAAACTATACGTCTAAGAAAGGATGCATCATACTTATGTCTATTGATTCCATCCTGTACAAATATAGCAATCGATAAGAAACATTAGAGAAAATTACATGCTAAAATCAAACAAATAACTAGATAGTTATAAAATAACCAGGGTCCCTGTAGAAAGAAATCCCTTATAGTTTCCGTGTTCTATTACGGAGATGAACTCTTTAACAGGAAGAAGGTGTGAACACGAGTTATTAGTTATAGAACCTTATTCACTCATTCAGGAAATTAGTGTTTTCTTCCTGTTTTTTGAAGGTTTAAGTGTTTACTCAATGATAAGTAAAAATTGAGTAAAACTAAAATCATATATCTCATCTTTTATATGGAGGTAGAGAATAGTGGAAAAGAAATATGTAATCGTAATTCAATCAGGAGTTAATGATATGGGGAGAGCCTACCATGGTTTATTTTATGGTATCGAATTATATCGAGCGGGTTATGAGGTTGAGATCTATTTTGATGGAACTGGAACACAGTTAATTAAAGAATTTGCTCAACCAAAACATCCATTTAATTCAGTTTATGTTGAAGCATTAGAAGTTGGGATTATTAAGGGTGCATGTGGATATTGCGCAAATTACTTGAAAACAAAAGAAGAAATAGAATCAAGTGAGGTAAATGTATTAAATGAAGAAAAGCATTTTAGTCTTACTGATCGTTTAGAGAAAGGCTATTTTCCTCTAATTCTTTGAAATTTCGCAAGGAAGCTCGATGAAATAGAAAAATAAGGAGTATCTATTGCCTTTTTATATATTTCCCTTTTATTGTAATTTACTTTACGGCCTATGACAGCAACCCTGTCACTACCCCATATTGTCCTTATTAAAAAATCTCCAGTTGTTTTTCTGGAGATTTTCTTTTCTGTTAGTACAATAGGGGTATCGCCAACATTTTGAAAAATCCTAAGCTAAGAGAGAAAACAATTAAAAGACCGACCTAATATAATTTTGAACTTAGATCCAAAGACCGCATTGCGGTCTTTTTTTATAGAGATAATAAAAAAACTAATTAAATAATGCAATACAGTTACGGATCATCTCTTCCCTACATGTCTCTAGAGCAGTATTGACCATTTCACATTCATCTGTCTTGACTTTCCCCTGCACAGGAAGGTATATACTCAAAACACAACCCAATGATGTAGGTAGACCCACGGAAAGGAGATCAAGCAATGTTTAAAATTAGTGAGTTTTCCAAGCTATCTCAGGTTTCAGCGAAAACTCTTCGGTATTATGATCAAATCGATCTGTTAAAGCCGACTCATACTGATGCGGATACGGGTTATCGTTACTATACAGCCGATCAACTCTTTCAACTGAATCGTATTCTAGCTTTTAAGGATTTGGGATTCACGCTTAATCAAATTGTTCAGTTAATGGATGATCACGTTCCAGTGGAACAAATCCGCGGGATGTTCCGACTGAAACATGCCGAAATTCAAACGCTCCTTGAGAATGAACAAGCTCGATTAAAACGCATTGAAGAACGACTGCATCAAGTAGAAAAAGAAGGTGGTATAGAGACGGGTCAGGAGGTCGTGTTGAAACAAGTGGAAGCGCAGCGTATCGTTTGTTTACGTCAACGTTCGTCCATTCAACAAATTCCCCAACTTTTTGATCAGTTGGAGGATGATTTGGAAAAATGTTTCTCTCTTTCCTTTCCTCAAATCGTACTCTGGCATGGATGTGAAGAATGTGAAGAGGAGATTGATTTAGAAGTGGGATACCGATTACAACAACAGATGTCGTCCCATTCACATCTTTGCATCCGTCTTTTGCCTGAGACTTCGATGATGGCAACGCTGGTGCACCGTTGCCATCCAGCGAGTCCTTGCTCGGCAAGCGCTGATTTAGGATTTTGGATTGAACAAAATGGATTTCGGATCAAGGAAGATCAACCTCGTCGAGAATTATTTCTACATCCTGACAAACTGGATGCCAACTATTATATCGCAGAAGTTCAGATTCCTGTAGAGAAAGTGAAAGGCCAATCCGATGCGCACTGAGGTGGACAAAAAGACACAGTCGTTGCCGATAGCACTTTGGGCGTTAACTCTGGCGACTTTTGGAATTGGTACAACTGAATTAGTCCCTATGGGACTTTTACCTACTATAGCCCATGATTTAGAAGTATCTCTTTTTGCAACTGGCCTTTTAATTACAGGGTATGCATTAGGCGTAGTTGTGGGCGTTCCAGTACTGTCCTTGTTTTCATCCAGAGTTTCTCGAAAAACTTTACTTTTGATGCTGATCGCAGGATTTTCTATTGGAAACATTCTCTGCGCATTGGCCCCGAATTATACATTTTTGATGATCGCAAGGATTGTTGTTTCCTTTATGCATGGGAGTTTCTTTGGTGAAAGTTATGTGATGGCAGCGAAGCTCGCACCACCTGACAAAAAAACAAGTGCGCTTGCATTAGTGGCAACGGGTTTGACACTGTCTACCGTGTTGGGAGCACCTTTGGGTACCTACTTGGGACTTACTTATGGTTGGCGCGTTCCCTTTTATGTGATTACGGGAATAGGCGTTTTATCACTCGCAGCAATGGCGTGGCTTATTCCCTCAATGAAACAAGAAGATATACCTTCCTTGCGGAAACAGGCCAGGGTATTGCGTCGCCCTCAGGTTTTATTGGCATTAAGCATGACTGTTTTTGGTATTGGGGGCGTTTTTACCGTCTTTACTTATATTACTCCCTTGTTAGAACAAATTACAGGAATCGCTTCACAAGATGTAGCCACGATTTTGCTTGTTTACGGAATCGGTTCGTTAGTTGGTAATATTATAGGGGGAAAACTGTCTGACTGGCGTTTAATGCCCACTTTACTTGGGTGCTTGGTTGCACTGACCATTGTTTTGACCGGTATGACTTTTACCATTCACCATCCAATTATGGCAATCATCTCGATTTTTATCTGGGGCATCGTAGCGTTTGCGCCGATACCTCCACTGCAAATGTATATCTTAGAAAAGTCCTCTGATGCCCCACAATTTGCTTCCGGTTTAAATGTCGCTGCATTTAACTTAGGGAATGCACTTGGCGCATTTTTGGGGGGACTGACGATGGAGAATCCTTTGCTGAATCTACAAGCACTACCTTGGGTGGCAGCCTCAGTTACTTCCATCGGTGTGGTTTTAACCATCGTAAGCGTGAGAGTGGATATAAAAATACTTGAAAAGAGGGATATATACTATGACGAATCTACAGCAAAAACAAATAATCACAGAGCTAAATGTACCTGTTGAAATGCGGGATGGGACTGTTTTACGAGCCAATATTTACCGACCTCATCAAGAAGGAAAGTGGCCCGTTCTTCTTACTCGCCTGCCTTATGGTAAGGACGCTCCCCCGATCCATTTTGGGTATTACGATATTGTCCGCGCGGTTCAGCAGGGATATATCGTCATTGTTCAAGATACACGAGGAAGATCAGCTTCAGAAGGAGAATGGGACCCTATCCTGACCGGTAGGTACGAAGCTTCTGATAGTGATGAAACAATCAATTGGGCAAGCAAACTTCCGTTTAGTAATGGTGAAGTCGGGATGTTTGGTTCATCTTATTTTGCTTTTACACAGTGGGCTGGTATGTTGCATCATCCAAATGCGTTGAAAGCAGTAGCTCCCTCATTTTCCTGGAGTGATCCTTTTAATGGAATGTTGTACCGGGGAGGCGCATTCGAACTTGGCTTCTTGTCCTATTGGCAATTAGGAATGCATCTTGACACACTACCAAGACTTTATCCAGATCAACAAGAGCTTGCTGCAGCTACAAAGCAGTTAATCTCGGACATTGATCAATTGAAATCAGAGATCCATTCTCTACCTTTAAAAAATTTTGCGCCTTTTATTCGTAACAAAGTGGCACCTTCTATTCTTGAGCATATCAATCGAGAAATGGATCAAGAATATGTTAATCACTTATCATTAAAAGGAAAGTATAATAAATTCACAATTCCAACACTCAATATTGCTGGGTGGTATGATATTTTCTTACAAGGAACAATCGAAAACTTTTTACAAATGCGTGATAAAGGAGGAAGCCTTGAAGCCCGTCAGAGTCAATTAGTCATCGGTCCGTGGCAACATTTGGATCATAGTCAGCAAGCTGGTGAATTGAATTTTGGCATCGCAGCTGATTCAGCTTCTATCGATTTGGTTGGACTTGAGTTACAATGGTTTGATCATTTCTTAAAAGGAATAGACAGTGATATCGCCGGTAAAGCTCCCATCAAACTTTTTGTGATGGGTGAGAATATCTGGCGAGAAGAATACGAATGGCCTTTGAATCGTACCCATTATACGGAGTATTATTTGCACAGCCGGGGTCATGCAAATACACTTCGAGGCGATGGCATACTCAGTACTGTTTACCCTGAAAACGAAACACCGGATCATTTTACCTACGATCCTTTAAAACCGGTTACCACAAAAGGTGGAGCCATCATGATGCCAAATGACTTTAACGGTGGTGCCTACGACCAAAGGGAGATTGAGTTACGAGAAGATGTATTGGTGTATACCACCTCCTTATTAGAAGAAGACGTCGAAGTTACCGGTCCGATTAAAGTGAAACTTTGGGCTGCTTCAAGTGCATTGGATACGGACTTTGTTGCGCGATTAGTTGATGTTCATCCGGATGATTCAGCGATGAATTTGACCGATGGCATCATTCGTGCCCGCTTTCGAAACACGGCAACAGGGGAAAAACCTAGCCTAATCGAACCAGAAAAAGTTTATCTGTACGAAATCGACTTATGGTCCACGAGTAATTTGTTCAGAAAAGGGCATCGCATTCGCCTGGATATCACGAGTAGCAGCTTTCCACGTTGGGATCGGAATCCGAATACAGGGCTTGATTTTGGAGAGGATCAAGAGCAAGATGCTGTAGTTGCTCGACAATCCATCTTGCATGATCAAAAACACCCTTCTTCAATTGTTCTCCCTGTTATTCCAAGAAGCTAATTTTAGATCGTAACAACACCACCTTAACCATAATGACGGGCTAAGGTGGTCTGATGTTATCGTTTATTCGCTCTTTTACCATATCCTAATTTTTCGGTAGAAACACCTACCATCCAAAAAGGTTCCCAAAATAAAAGCCTCCCCCAAAGAGCGACTTTTTCAAGTTTAAGGGAGAATACACCGACTTGTGATAGCAAAACCGTGGTGAAGTTTGCAAATCCGTATAAAAAAAGGAATATACCGGCTATTAGCGTTAAAATATAGAAAAGATTTGTTAGTTTTTTTGACTATTATTTAAGAAGGAGCAACAAAAATAACCCTCCTCCTATTTTTATAAAACCAGTAATCCAAACAACAGCAATGAATGAAGCTTCCCGCTTTTTTGCAAGATTATAATCGGAACCACCCACAGATTTTATACCGAACATTCCTCCACTCACCCAATAAAAGCTCATTAACGCAAAAAGAAAACACCAGATTGCTCCCGCATAAATATATATTCTTTTGCTTGTCTCATGATTGAACCACCTGTACCTTTTCTTTCATTTCTCATATTTACTTTCAATGTTTCCTGAAATGATCTCTATAAAAAATAACTCATCATCGGTTGTTCTAGTGTACCGTTACCTAAAACAGGGGATAAGGTTGTTAATCTTCGTATTTCACATCCTCTGTACGCTTTTTTATTGAGCCAACGTATTTTCCAGGTCCTGTACCATTCTCCGTAAATCTCATTCAGATCAGGATGATCTACCCATACAGGTACTTAAAAAATAGCAAACGATAAGAAATTTTCGTAATCTATGCATGCTAGAATAATTTCACATCGCATAAGAAAGGAAAAATATTATGACACAAGAGCCTAGTCAATCCCGGAATTGTATCAGAAAAGGGACCTGTTACTTAAAGAAAGTTTATGAAAAAAGAAGGGGCTAAATTCTTAAATGAATGTGTTCTTATGAACACTTCTTTATCCTATTGGACAATCTATCCCTTTGTTAGACCCTATTTCACTTTACAAAAATCGTAGAGGAGGGCTTAGAATGAAAGAAGGTTTGGATATAAAGTTATTAGTTCTAGATCCTCACTCAATCTATCCGAAAATAAAGAATACTAAAACGGATTATATCAAGAACCTTACGTATACTTCTGATTTTCATCATGGTACTACTCTATTAGAATCAAAGTCGTTTCATTTTTTTCTTTATGTAGTGGATCAAAACAAACCCTCCAGTGAAATTATGTTCCAAATTAGACAACTGGTCCATAAAACCGATCAAACGAAAATGATTATTGCGTCCGGTTGGGCGCATACCCATTTTCTCATCACTTGTATCAGGTTAGGCATATATGGTTTCTATAATTTTAAGGTTCCACTTGAAGAAGCCATACTCCATTTCATGAAATATCATCATTTCTTTGGAACGGATTATCAATCAACGTTTTTAAGAATATATCGTAAACAATTACATCGGAAACACGAGATTGCCATTAATTTTAAGACAGCAACCCAATATTTAAGCAATAGAGAACTAGAAGTGTTGCAGGATATTATCTTTAATGGAGGAACACAAGATGAAAGCGCCAATCGACTATTCATTTCCATACACACGCTTAAAAATCACATAAAAAACATAAGGTTGAAGCTTGGTGCAAGTAATTGTACTCAAATCATTTCAAATGCTATGAAAAAAGGGATATTGTACAAATCGAACATGTAGGTTCAGGATTCAAATCACTCTATTCATGTATGGATAAGATCTAAACGATTCCAAATGGCTGATATATACTTCTACAATTTCAGCCATTTGACAATTCACCAAACATTAGAAATTGTACGAAACAAGATGAAACTTATTGATTTTTTAAAGAGGAAACCCTGTTCAAAGAAAGCATTGTTGTATTTTAGTTCCGGTCACATACTTGATCAAAAAATCCTTATAGGCTCTTTTTTATGGTTTCTTGTGTAATCCAGTACCACATCCAGATCTTTGTCACCATGTCCTGAAAGGTTGACAATCATCAAATGATTTCTCGGAAGCTTGGGGGCTTCTCTTACACAAAAAGCAACTGCATGCGCACTTTCAAGAGCAGAAAGGATACCTTCAGTACGACTTAACAAATGAAAAGCACCTAACGCTTCCTGATTGTCTTGATAATGACATTCAATGTTGCCATTATCTTTTAAAAAAGCAAGTTCAGGTCCCACTCCCGGATACGTCAACCCAGTCGATATCGAATGAACAGGTTGGGTATGTCCGTATGGATCCTTTACGACATAACTCCTGGCTCCATGGAAAACCCCAACGGTCCCCTTTGTTAAAGTTGCTGCATGCTGGTTTGTATCCACTCCTTTACCACCTGCTTCTACGCCGATTAGCCGTATGTTTTCTTCTTCTAAAAAAGGATCAAAAATACCCAGCGCATTACTACCTCCCCCTATACAAGCAATGATGGAATCTGGTAAATGTCCTTCCTTATCAAGGATCTGTTCACGAGTTTCTTTTCCGATTATTTTTTGAAATTCTCGAACAATCATTGGATAGGGGTGAGGTCCGATTACGGTTCCATAAAGATGATAGGTATCTGTAGGAGAAGCAAACCTGTATCGCCATATTTCATTGATGGCATCCATCAACGTTTTAGAACCTGAGGAAACAGGAATCACTTCCGCTCCTAACAGATTCATTTTTTGAACATTGAGCTGGTGGCGCTTCATATCATCTTCGCCCATAAATATCATACAAGAAAGTCCTAAATTGGCTGAAACCGCTGCCGTAGCAACACCATGTTGCCCTGACCCTGTTTCAGTGATAATTACCTTTTTTCCCATACGCTTCGCGAGAACGACCTGTCCAATCGTATTGTTCAAATTGTATGATCCGGTATAATTCAAATCTTCACGTTTTAAATATATCTTGGCACCACCCAGCTCATCCGTCAGGTTTTTAGCAAAATAAAGAGGGGTAGGTCTGCATGAGTACTCTCGACGCAATACATCTACTTGCTGTAAAAACGTTTTATCTTTCCTGTTATGGAAAAAAGCTTCTTCTACTTCTGCAAGATCTCCCAAGGTTGTATCTGAAGTAAATTGCCCCCCATAATCACCAAAATATCCAGACTGTGGATTCATTAATCTAATCATTATCTTCATCCTTTCAGATGCTTTTTTAATTTACTTAGGAATGGATGAGTTCTTATCAAATTTCAACATGATCAGGAGTATGGATGGATCCAATGCAACTTAATGAAGGAAATTGTTACTACTTATCTTTTGTATATTTGTGGGCAATCATATCTTACTTTCTCCTCAATCGCTATCACTATTTCTACCTAAAAATAAGCCACCAAGTATCACCTATCATTACAAAGACAGGAAGGGAATAATTAACTCAAATCTAAGTATTTTGACTTTTTTCTTCTATTGATAGAAAAGCCAAAAAGTAGGAATAATATGTTGTTTAATAAATTTTAGCGTTAATTAAACCATAAGAAGTTTAGTTAAATCCTTCATTCTTTTGTATTCCAGTAAAAGACCTACATAATAGAATAAGTGAGTGTTGGGGGACATTCCCTCAGTTTTTTGTAGTGGTAAAATGAAACCCTATTATATAAGACTGCCGTATTCTTTACACAGAAGAATACGGCTAGATCGTAAAAGTTCAATAACTTTACTTCATAGAATTATTTCTTTAACTCATATTCATATAGGACGGATGGAACCTCACTTGTTGATTTATTTCAGCATGTATCTTAATGAGCTTGTTACCCCTAGAAAGATGAGGCGTTGTACCGGTCTTGTTTTTACATCAAGTAGCTGAGTTTTGTGTAACCTTTCCTGATATGATCAGACCATATAACTTAAACCCCCTCTTCATCCAATGAAACAGCTTTATGTTTCACTTCTAAGTATATTTCTTAAACACTGTCCTGTAGCCATGTAAAATCCCCTCCAAGGAGAAGTGTAGAGGGGTGTTTCTTCACTGTCTTCTTAGAGAGGATAATATCAGGTCAGAGCCTTTTTTGTGTGTCCTTTAATTTATTTTTACCATCATGCGCCGCAATGCCATGAACTATTATAATTGACTGTTTAATTTTCAAACCGTCCCTGAAAATAGCAATCGATAAGAAATCACTCCATATGTTATATGCTAGAATGAGAAACCAATAAAGTAGAGAAAAGAACTTACAACTGGAGATGGATACTAAAGTACACCCTGAGGTAAATAAAAGTGTATGGTGGATCTATTATATTATCTTTTTTGGAACGTGGTAGAGGAAGTACAAATACAAGGAGGATTTCTACATGACAAATTCAGACAAAACCATTTTATTAAGCAACAGAAAAGGTAAGGGGACTCATGATATACAGGATGCTGCCTATATCTGTGACAGAGTCATTATTTTCAAAGATGGTCAATTTGTAAAAGTGATAAGACGTTCACAAAAATCTCTTCTACCTACGTAGAAGCTGAAATATATTAATTTCTCTATGAAAAGGAGCGAGGTAAATGAAAAAACATTTCTGGATGTTATTGTTGCCGGCTTTGATCTTGACTTCATTCGGATCAAGCACAGCTTCCGCAAACAGTGTTCAGACTTTTAAAGACCTGCAAGAGGGAGTTTGTTTGAGCGGAAGCACTACTAATGTAAATTTGGGTAGATGTTCAAATGAAAGGGCAAAATGGATTGTCCACCATTGGCAGGACAATACAGTAGAGCTACGTTCAAAGAGCAATTCCAATTACTGTTTGGATGACAGTAACGCCTATGGAACTCGTATGTTCCCTTGTAATGCAACTCCCTGGCAAAGCTGGTATGTGGATCGACCTGGTGATGGTTCAATTATTTTGAGGAATCAGGCAAACAACCAGTGTTTGACTTCATACAGGCCAAACATGCGTAAGTATTATGTGTCTACTGAATCGTGTGATGGAAGTGATAGTCAGAAGTGGTATTGACTCGTTTGTTTAAAGGAAACAAAAGTATTCCCTGTCTCTTTCAGTCGGTGGTGTAAGGGTATATGGGTCCCTGGCATTGATCATGATTTTTTCGAAAAATGGATTTTAAAAAAGATCGTTTTCCTTCCTCAAAGTTTTATTGATGCGGATCAACTCATGGATATTTTCGGCATTCCATCCCGTTAAATTCCTGGTATGAAAGAAGGTTTTCAAATGAGAATTTGCTATACCACAGATATAGAAAATATTACACAAGAAGGTCTTCAGGAATTGTTTCTCTCGGTAAAATGGGAGTCGGGAAAGTTCCCAAGTGAAATTTTAAAGGCAATAAAAGGTTCTCACTCTGTTGTTACTGCATGGGATGGGGACAAACTTATTGGATTGATTAACGCATTGTCTGATGGAGTATTAACAGCATATTTTCATTACATGTTAATAAATCCGAGTTATCAGGGTAAAGGAATTGGTAAAGAAATGATGGATTTGATGCTTGATAGATATAAGGGATACCAAACAAAAGTGCTGATTGCTTATCCAAATGTAGTTGAGTTCTATGGAAAATTGGGCTTTAAAACAGAAGACGGGACAACACCTATGTTTATATCAGAACTTATTTAACCAAACTAAACCAGCTAATAGAAGCAACTCAGTTGTTCCATTATAGGACGTTTCGTATATTTTATGTGAAGTGAAAAATTAGAGCAGGAGAAATTCTCCTGCTTGTTTTTCAAAAATAAGGGGGGAGTGTTATATGAAGAAAAGTATGATTTTTACATTTTTAATTTTGTTATCGATAATCCTAACAGCATGCTTGAAAGAGGCAGAAAATCAATCATTAAATAAAGAAATGATCGAAGAGTTAAAAAATGGGAAGATCGTTAATACACCCTTAAGATTAGACAGGAAAATTACGATGACAGATGTTGAAAAAGAGTGGGGAAAACCGGATGAACATCATGATCATGAAGATATTCAGACTTATGTTTACGTTAAAAATAACAAACGATTTGTGATTGCAGAAGATGAACTAAAACAAGTTTCTCGTATCGGAGTTGAACTAAATGTAACAAAATCCGAAATAGAGAAGAAAATGGGGAAACCAACCCACAAATCAGGGAAAATATTATCCTATCATCCAACCGGCTACCTCATTACCTTCACAAAAAAGAATGAGCATACATGGACCTTAAATTTACATAGAAACTGAAAAAAGCCGATGCTTTTTTGATTCCCTCGCTAAACGCTCACGTGTCTTTAAAAGTGCCTCCTGTTATCGACACGAGGTCTAAATGAAGTGTATTTCTTTTATGCAATAGAGCTTCCACTATAGAAAGCGGATCCCCTTTGTCGTGTCTTTGACATCCACCCATAAGGTTTTTGTCGTCCTATCGTCACTCCGGTTGTTCAAATTTTCGTTGCCAGAGCAACCTTTTTTAATTTCTGTAAAATATAGGTTGCATTATTCCATGTAAACCATCTTAGGTATATCATAATCTTACATGGGGATTTACAGGGCATTTGATATTTATTGAGAGGAAATGAAGTTTCTATGTTAATTGTAAAAAGGATCGAAAGACCGTTGAACAGGTGAGTTCCATTCCATATAATCTGGATGTGATAATAGCGATTTTAGCAGAGGAGAGGAGAATATATGAGGAGTGTAAGATGGTTATCAATCAGTATGATTGCGGTTCTTTTACTAGTGTATTCGTTTCAATCGGTATTAGCGGATAAAAATGAAAATCAACTCAAAAGCGAAGAAGATGCCAATGAACAATTAATTAGGAAGGACAATCCTCATGTCCATTCCGTCGATCATTTGAGATTGATAGGTTCCAGAATTGTTCCGAACAAGGCAACCTTCAGAGGGACGAGCCTTGGTGGATTCTCTGGACTGTCATATGATCCTCATAAGCATCAATGGTACATTATCAGTGATGACAGGTCCATGATTAACCCAGCTCGTTTCTATACTGGAAAGCTGAGATATGATGAAAGGGGCTTCAAGTCAGTACGGTTAACTGATGTAACGTTCTTAAAACAACCGGATGGGACCTTTTATCCGAGTAAGGAACAATACAATTCAGATATGGAGGGTGATGTACCGGATTTCGAATCAATTAGGTATGACACGAGAAACGGAGGGGTCTGGTATACAAGTGAGGGAGACCGTTCATTGGGCATGAATCCTCTGATTCGTCACGCTACATTAAAAGGAACTTATCAATCGGGATTACCGACACCCGAAATTGTAAGAATGGATAAGCAATCGCCAAAAGGGTTTCGGAATAATCTTTCACTCGAGGGGAGCACCTTTTCTCCAGACGGACTTTCCTACTGGACTGTAATGGAAGGGCCTTTATTTCAGGACGACAATGTTCCAACTGTGGATACAGGAGCAGTTTCACGAATTACCCGGTATGATCGTGATGGCAATATCAAAGTACAGTATGCTTATAACATTGAAGACATTCCCGCAGAACCTGGACCCGGAAAATATGCCGATAATGGCGTGACCGATATACTCTCGATCAATGACCATGAGTTTTTGACACTGGAACGCGCCGCTGTCCAGTCAGCAGATGGGAGCTTCAAGAATTATATCCGTATATATAAAATCGATACAAAAAATGCAACAGACATAAAGGATATGGATACAATCAAAAACCAAAATGTTGTACCTGTTCAGAAACAACTTGTCCTTAATATGAATGAACTCGGGTTGTCCAAATTGGACAATATCGAGGGCATGTCCTGGGGCAAAAGGTTAAAGAACGGTCATGACAGTCTTGTCCTTGTATCGGACAACAATTTCAATGATGCGCAAGTCACCCAGTTCATTGCACTGGACGTATTTCCTGAATAAGGGCGGGGAGGATCCCTAATAGATCTAAAAAGATCCTCCCAATAAAACCCAGTATTAAAAAATATGTCATACAGGGGTACCGCCAGCAATACGCGGAAAACGTACGTTAAGGGGTAGCGTCACATTGGCATCAAGTTAAGCATTCCTAAGCAGAAAAAATAAGCGCTTTTTCTGCGAACGATTTAGAAGAAATGACTTGTTTTTTCGTTTTGAAGGTATTCATTTTTCATGGGCATGGGGTAGCGTCAGGAAAATGCGGATTTACAACGTTAAACAATAGGTACTACTGGCATTTTGACATAAAATCAACGTTAAGACATTTTTTAACAACAAAAACCCTGATTCTTCTACGCTAAGCAGAAGAATCAGGGTTTTTTCGTCATAATCTCCAATCATATATACATCTTTTATTGTGCCGGTTTCTTCAGCCGCTTTAAATAAATTCAAAAATAATCAAACTTGGGTATATTTGTAATAATGGTAAAGATAAGATCTACTTATCTTTACCATTATTATATCAGTTTACCATCGATGAATCCATGCAATAAATATATGTAGCGAAAAAAATTATTAAGAAAAAACCGGTTTAATTTATACCTGACATTTGTCATCTGAAAAAGTGACAAACATAACTACAAAAACCGCGTAAATGTACGATAAACTTCCAATAAAGGTATGTTTGATGAAGACACATTTCCGTTTCTATTATGTCACCGAATATACTACAGAGAAGATATGTTACTAGAGTATTGACGTGACCCGTTGCTATTTTTAAACAGTAGGGATCCCTTTTAGGATATTTGTGGACGAGTATCAAATCCAAGCATACTGATGTTTGAATAAATTCATTAAAACAATTTAGGAGGCATTTATATGAAAAAAATTAGTTTACTTCTGACTGCACTAATTATGGTAATCCCTTTTTCTTCAGCAAATGCAGCTGATTCTAAAGTTAATGCTGGAAACGGTAGTTGGGAAAGAGTAGGAAAAAGTTGGTTCTATGAAACTACGTGTTCTGGTGGTGTTACATGTTATATGACGTCATATGTAAGGTCTACTGGAGGTGACTTTAAGGTGGTCATATCACCTCGTATAAACGCTAATTTTGACTTATGGGAGTATGATTCTGGTTCTAATCCTGATGAATTTGTGGGTAGTTTTAATGATCACTACCATATTTTCAGGAGTATTAATAAGTTTGTTGACGGGCCCAATAATCGTGCCGAATTTTATCTTAGTTCAACTGATAGGGATGTTATTGGTAATCAGGCATACTTTTACGATTAATTAAACCATTATCTGACCTGATGTAGAGGATCTAGAATATTATTTTGTATAAACGATAACGTTTTGAATCGTATCAAATCTGATAGACACTACTAAAAATACATCACCCGTATTTTATATAGGACTGGATTTTTCCAGGCCTATTTTTACACCGATATCCTTCCTGTTAAAATTGGAATATGGTTCCATTAACGAGGAGTATCAAATCGACAAAAAGATCATCTTAATAAAAACTTATAATCTGATAAGTGAGATCCTATTTTATTATAAACATGTTTAGTTTATTATCTCCAACTTTATGTCAATACACTGATTTTAGATTTTTGCCGAAAATACCATATGTTGGAAAAGAAAAGACGGTGTTAACCACGAAAAATAGTAATGAATTCATTGGTTTAAGCGTAGGTGTGGCACTAGGAGTGGTCATCGGCATTATCATTAAAAATATTGCAATGGGTATTTGGAATAGGTATTGCAGTTGGTATAGCAATCTATCTTAGTAAAAAAAGAACAAATGATGATTACAGCATAATCAGTAAAATTGGTCTTTTTACCTACTGGGGTATCACTATGAATCGAGGTCCTATTTATGAATGATCTGCATAAGGAACAAGTAGCTGGTATCGCAGCTGGAGCTAACGCATATATTATATGGGGGTTTTTACCTTTATATTGGAAGTTAGTGCATCACGTCCCATCTGAAGAAGTGCTGGCACACCGGATGATTTGGTCTTCCGTTTTCATGTTACTCGTCTTGCTGATACTTGGAAGAATGAAAACGTTTGTACGCGAGTTGAAGGAATTGAAGAGAGACCGGAGAAAATTGGTCGGTATTATACTGGCTGCTGGTTTCATAACACTCAACTGGTATGCCTATATCTGGGCTGTTAATAACAATCATATCGTAGAAGCAAGTCTCGGCTACTATATCAATCCGTTGGTCAGTGTATTGATGGGGGTCATTGTCTTGAAAGAACGCCTGTGCTTCTGGCAGATGATTTCGTTCCTTCTTGCATTGATCGGGGTCCTAAATCTGACCCTCCACTTTGGATCATTCCCCTGGGTCGCCATGACACTGGCACTCAGCTTCGGATTTTACGGACTCTTGAAAAAACTGACTGCCCTCGGCGCATTGACTGGATTAACGATTGAAACAATGTTGATTACCCCTGTTGCATTGATTTATATCAGCTTTCTTGGCGCCAATGGATCAAGTGCATTCAAGCTGTCAGATCCTAGCACTACCCTCCTACTTGCCGGAGCAGGTGTTGTTACAGCAATCCCATTGCTCCTTTTTGCAACAGGTGCAAATCGGACTTCACTATCCATGATGGGGTTCTTACAATATTTAGCCCCGACCATCAGTTTAATTCTAGGGATCTTTCTCTATCATGAGACCTTTTCAAAAGTCCACCTTTTATCCTTCACCTTCATATGGGTGGCATTGACAATTTTCACTTTATCCAATACAAAATGGCTGTCCCGGTATGAACCGAGAATTTCAAAAATGAAATCCTATGGCGGCTAACAGATGATCCCGGTATTGTACCAGGTTTATTTAAGCCCTAACGATGATGATTGTGTTCCCAGATGATACGATCTACTTCCTTTTGGACATCCTCAAAAGTCTCACATGATATATTTTCAGCGAAATCTTTAAAATAGCCCAATAAGCTCTCCGTTGGTACGTTATCCCAACAGTTCCTTTTACATGGCATGGATTATGTCATTTTTGATTTTGACATTACACCACCAGGCTTGATTAAGTACTCCCATTAGTAACCACACATCGACTCGATGAGGTTAAAACATAATATGTCTCTTGCGGTTGTCAAGAATGGAGAAGAAAGTGAATCTTGTGGATGGTTATTCTTAGATACAACCAAAAACCGTAGCCGTAGATGGTGTTCAATGGCTTACTGTGGTAATCGCGTAAAAGCCCTTCGCTTTTATCATAATAAAAAATAAAGGAGTTTAATAAACAAACTCCCTATAAATAACAGGATGATCATGTTGATAAGAATTTCAAATAACTGATTTAAAAGTAATTAAACGTTTATTAACCAGGGCAAACGCTAGCTTCTTGTTAGGCGTTTGTCTCTTTAAATTATTAAAACCTGACATTTGTCATTAGAAATAATGACAAACATAACTACACGAACTGACCAAATCCGAGTTAAACTGTCCAACAAAGGAAGTTTTCAAGACTATGGTTCTCTTAATATCAATGGGCATGCTACTAGAGGGAGGTTATATAGTAACATGGACAACTAGCCTTAGATACGAATTACTAGATTGATCATGGATTAAGTATTGATGACTTTGTGGATTATACAACTGATACGGGCCATACCTTCCGTAAAAGGGCAACTAAGAATAATTGTTTTTAGTAACTAGATATATCTTCTACTCTACTCTTACAAATTCAGTTATGGGTTTTATGATATAGCTAATGTGAATACCTTCCGGAGAGAGCTTCTAATTAAATCCTTTATGACTGTATCGGGGAATTATTATGTGAATGAGTATGATCCCGGATCTGGTAATGATGATTATATTGGAAAATTACGTAATAAGGACCTCAGAGGTTATACTACTTTTAATATTTCCAATTTTATTGATGGTCCAAACAATAAGGCTGAAATTTATGTCATGAGCTATAAGATTGGTGGACCATATAAAGCTCTTAACCTTTATGCACCAGAATTTAAAGAAAAACTTGAATAACGTACAAAAATGATTGACCCAATCTTTACGGTATTGGAGTTCTATTTTGGAACAATACATACGCCAAGATACTGTATACCTAAAGAACAAAAAGATTGGAATGGCTTATTAAGGTATATTTTTTTGTAATTTATAAAAGGAGAGAAAAACATGGAAAAATGGGCGTTCGATTTGTATTCCTCAGAGTATCAAATTAATCCCTACCCGACTTTAGCGTATTATAGAGAACATGAACCAATCCATCCGTTTATAATCACTCGAGGAAAATATCAGATAAAAGCTTGGTTAATTACTCGTTATCAAGATATCACCACTCTACTAAAGGAGGATAAAGTTTCAAAAGATGTTAATAATGTTTTAGCCTCTGATGGAGAACAAACACAAGAGCAACGGGAAGAATTAGATTTAATTGCTAATAATATGTTATTTAAAGACCCACCTGACCATTCTCGTCTACGAACTCTGGTTCATAAAGTGTTTACTCCTAAAATGATTGCAGGACTACAGAATAGAATCGAACAAATCTCTTATGAACTAATAGAAGAAATGAAAAACAAATCAGCTGTAGATCTAATGGAGAACTATGCGATCCCACTTCCTGTAACAGTGATATCTGAACTGATGGGTATTGCAAAAGAAGATCGTCATCAATTCCGTCTATGGTCAAATACCATTACAAACGTCTCAAATGGTACAGACCATACACAAAAATATGAAACCTCTATTAAAGAATTTATTCAATACCTTGAAAAGCTTATTGAGAAGAGAAAAAAGAATCCGAGTGATGATATCATTAGTGGATTAGTCATTGCTGAAGAAGATGGTGAAATGCTTTCTCATAAAGAACTGTTATCTATGTTATTTTTATTGATTGTCGCAGGTCATGAAACAACTGTGAACTTAATTGGAAATGGAATGCTAGCACTTCTTCAACACCGCGATCAACTAGAAAAGTTGAGAGAACATCCAGAGTATATGAGCACGGCGGTTGAAGAATTTCTCCGCTTTACTAATCCAGTTGAATTTGCCACTTCTCGTTATGCAGTAGAAGATTTTACTTTTAGAGGACAGGAAATTAAAAAGGGGGAATTCTTATTTCTAGGTTTAGCTGCCGCTAATCGAGACCCCGATCAATTTATAAATCCTAACGACCTAGATATCACAAGACACCCAAATAAACACCTCGCCTTCGGAAATGGGATACATTTTTGTATAGGTGCCCCTCTTGCTCGCCTAGAAGGACAGGTAGCTTTCCAACATCTCATCCAAAGTTTTCCCAATATTAAACTTCGCTCTGATGTTGAAATAAAATGGAGACATTCTGAGATTTTCAGGGGATTGGAGTCATTACCAATTATTTTATAGATTTCCGGATCTATATGGGGCTGTCTGATAAGTCCCTAAAATAAAACAAGACCCGCTACTTTCAGGAGGTTGTGGGCTAATGCCACGATTCCGAACTCGACGTGTACCTTGTCATCCCCCGCAGGGAGAATCTGAGGAACGACCGATTGCCCTTGATGTGACTAAAAACGCTTTCGACCTCAATTTTTGTTGAGCATACGTTACCGCGTTTTCCTCACTTCAAGGGCTATCTTTGCTTTTTCTTTCATTTTTCTTCGAAGATCGGGTTCCATTGAACCTGGCGGGTACCTTTTGGCTTCAAGGGCAACCTGTACAATCTTCGCATTCATAAATCTTAAGGCTTTGTTCGTATCCAGAGGTATTTTTGCGCGTTTGATATTTTTGAAACCGAACTTTTCTTCCGTTGGGGGCAGATGAACCAATCATTCTGTTCATCGTACGTCCAATTCTTGACACTGCAATATAGGTTAACAGGTTAGGGGCTACCGGCGAAAAAATACATAAAGGGAGATAACCAATGGTTTCCTTTTATAAAATATAAACAAAATTAAATCCAGTCTTTACTTTATGATTGGATTCTCTTCTCAATGCTATTTATTTTTGTATCGTGCTTTCCTGTTTTTTCGCGTCAATATCATAGGTAATGCTGTCAACTTTTTTACTAATCAGATGAAGTGTTCCTTTTATATCTTCTTGTTGACTCTGTTCTATAATATCAAGCCTTTGTAAAACTTCGTTAAATTGCTGATCAACTTTATCAAATCGTTCTAAAATGATTTTTAGTAGTGTGTTCATTTTCCATTTTAAAACACACCTTAAAATTAAATTATTTTAATCTAATTATAACATGGTATTGTTATACTGCTATTAAAGGATTGGAGACAATTGCAAGAACGATCGAACTGTTCTCCCATTAACACACGAATGAAGTCATGAGCTGACGGAAACGTTATCTTTCCTCAGAAAAACAAGCAAAGATATTAGGGCTCATCGGAATATATAGTGGAATTACCTTTTTAATAGTTAAACAACAATTAGTATATAAATCGGATTATTTGGTGTTAATAGATCAAACAATAGTTTTATTAGGTATCAATCTAATACGATTGATACGTTGTCAAGAATGTAGAAATAGGTTTGAGCTTTTTTCTTTTTTAAGAATTTAATTCTTGGTAAAAGTGTATATATTTCATCAGTTCTGCGATTCCTTTTAATTGAAGTAATAGTTGATTGTTAAGATTTTCTAATGCTAACTGAAAGGAACGTTCGATTTTATCATAGTTTTGTGTATCTAAATCGTTTAATAATTTCTTCATATTTTCTATATAATAAACGGTTTTTCTCAAACTGCTTATGATCAATATTTTTCGAAGTTCAGGTATCGAAAACATTCTATAACTGTTTTCTTTATGTCTTTCTGAATGGACTAACCCTTCATTTTCCCAATGGCGGATAGCTGAAGTATTTACTCCCGCTATTTTTGCGGCCTCTCCAATACTCATACATTCATTTAATTTTACATTTTTATATTGAGTAAATTCAGCATTTTGAACCATAATCAGGATTTCTTCCACTCGCTGTTTCTCCACTTGTATATGGAATTGCTGTTCATTCACTAGCCATAGGGCTTCTTCAAACCTTGAACTTTTAGTCATTCTCATAACTTCGTAAACAATGGGTATGTCATATCCTTTTAACAAGGCTCTAATGGTAGTAAAAGCTTGAAAGTGAATCGATTTATAAAAACGATGATTACTATTCGTTCTTGGTACAACAGGAATGAGGTCTTGTTCTTCATATCTTCTCAAAGTTGTTGTGCTAACATTTAAGGCGTTTGCAATTTGTTTAGGGGTATATGACTCCATTTATTGACTCCTTTTTTAAAGTAAAACCTTCAAGTGCTACAATAACATTTTTAAAATAAAATCCCAATATATAAAGGGAGAAAGACGGAAAACCGAAATATTGCATGAATGTTATATGATAATAGTAGAAACAATTTAGGAGTGATAAATATGGAGAAGATCATAAAACTTACGGATGAATCAGAATTAAAGGTTGGTTTAGTTGGGAATCCCGACTCTCCAACAATCATGCTTCCAGTTGCAAAAGAATCTGTATATGGACAAGAAGCTGAAAACTTAAAGTTGTGGGGAGTAGACCCCGAATTAGGAAAACAATTTATTGAGGGACTCGTAGACAAGTTTCAGATTCTATATTTCGACTACGAAGGACACCGTTTGCAACATCCGAACTCTGAGAATCTCACACCTGAAAATATAGTAAAAGAATTGATAACAATTACTGATGAAATGAACGTTAAGAAGTTTAGCTATTATGGATATTCTTGGTTAGCTTTAGTTGGATTACAATTAGCCATTCGGACAGATAGATTAGAAAGCTTAATCATGGGTGGTTTTCCGCCAATAGATGGTCCATATAAAGAAATGATGGTGGTAACAAATAAAACATACGAACAAGCTTTGTATAATCAAAATTCTCCTGTTATTAACGAACATGATCATGTTAATCCAGAAAAGGTTGAGTGGGATAACATACAGGTAAAGATCGACACGAATCAAACTAAACAATTTGTTACAATGTACAAAAATTTGATGGAATTTGATGATCGAGAGATTCAGCATAGATTGGTTATTCCAAGATTGGCGTTTGCTGGGGAAAAAGACACTATTGTTTATGGAGAAAACTTTGGCCGTGTAACAGTAGATATTATCGGTATACTTCAAAAAAATAAACAAGAGTTAGAACACCTTGGATGGGATATAGAAATCATAAAAGGAAATGATATGGATCACACCAAAGCTATGCAGCCTGTAACGGTACTGTCATTGATAAAGCACTGGTTGATTAAAAATTTTAATATAACTCGTTAAATATAGTAATCTGATACCCTTACAGAGTCGCAAAGGATGAACAACTTTCAGACCTATTATTCCTCCCAGATCTTAGAGCAATAGAATCGCCACAAGAAAATGAAACTGACATGATGTTTAAAGTGGAAGCAATCGAACCACCTGAACGGTGTCCTGAATGCGATTTTGACAAACTGTACAGACACGGTTCAAGAAAGCAACTAATTATGGACTTGCCCATTCGTTTAAAACGAGTGGGTTTACAATTAAATCGAAGAAGATATAAGTGTCGTAAATGTGATTCTACCTTTTGGGAACACCTTATATCTTTAGATGAAAAGCGTAGCATGACTAGGTGACTGATAGAGTCAATTGAAGAACAGTCCATGTCTAAAACTTTTGTGGAAGTAGCTGAAAATGTTGGTGTAGACGAAAAGACCGTTAGAAATGTCTTTATGGATCATGTGGCATTTAAAGAACGAGAATACCAATTTGAGACTCCTAAATGGCTTGGGATTGATGAAATACACATTATCCGTAAACCTCGTCTTGTACTGACTAATATTGAGCGTAAAACTATCTTTGATATTAAGCATAACCGTAATAAAGAAACGGTTATCCAGCACCTTACTGAAATAGATGATAGACATTACATTGAATATGTCACAATGGATATGTGGAAACCTTACAAAGACGCAGTTAATACGATCTTGCCTCATGCTAAAGTTGTTGTAGATAAGTTTCATGTAGTCCGAATGGCTAACCAAGCCTTAGACAGCGTTAGAAAGGCTATGAAAGATAAAATGACAGCTAAAGAAAGACGTCCCTTATGCGTGAAAGGTTTATTCTTCTAAAGCGTAAACACGACCTAAATGAGCGTGAATTATTTCTCTTAGAGACTTGGTTAGGTAATCTGACTGATTTAAAAGAAGCCTATGAACTCAAAGAAGAGTTTTACTGGATATAGGACACTCCTGAACCAGATGAAGGTAGAATTCGTTATAGCCAATGGAGACAACGTTGTATAACTAGTAACTCAAAAGACGCTTTTAAAGACCTTGTTAGAGCCGTAGATAACTGGCATGAAGGAAATCTTCAACTACTTCGATAAAAGGCTCACTAATGCTTATACAGAGTCCTTAAACAGCATTATTAGGCAAGTAGAGCGAATGGGTAGAGGTTACTCATTTGAAGCATTGCGAGCTAAAATACTGTTCAATGAGAAACTCCATAAGAAGCGTAAGCCACGATTTAATTCGAGCGCATTCAACAAGGCTATGTTCTACGATACTTTCAAAAGGCATGAAGTGACAGACCATGACATAACAGACAACTATGGTGGGCTGTACTCGGAATGGTCATTTTTGGAGTCCTGAAAAAAGTAGAACTGGTATGGATCCTGGCCGACTTGTTTAGGGCTTTAATGGCCATTGTCAACTTGGTTGCCATCTTCTTACTCGGTGAAATTGCCTTTGCGGTGTTGAAAGATTATATGAATCAAAAACGAGAGGGTAAAGATCCAATCTTTGTGGCCGCTAAATTTCCTTTTCTTAAAAACGTTGAATGGTGGGGCGGCTCAATCGACCAACAAAAAACTGAAAACCAATCTCAAGTAAAATATACTGACGCAACTGTGACTGCAGCTGGGATAGCATATACACAAATATTATCTATATTTCCTATTGGCGTTAAGTCAATGCTGCCTTATAATTTTTTATTTGGAAAACAAGTTGTTCTTGCAGACTTGCTTAAACGAGCTAGTATTTAAAGTTGCTTTAGACCGAGCAGTTTGAACAGACCAGTTATTAATATTCGTGATAACAACGACTTTTAAGAGTCTGTCCATAATTTTGTGTAAACTCGTTCCTCAAACGTAATAACGTTTAGAGGTGAGAAAATGAAAGCAAAAGCTGCGATGTTCCATGAAAAAGGAGATCAATTTAAAGTGGAAGATGTTGAACTTAGTGAGCCAAAAGATAATGAAGTGCTTGTTAAAACGTCGCTGCGGGAGTCTGTCACACGGATGCGTTGGCGCAGGAGCACTTGATACCCGTTCCATTGTCAGCTGTACTGGGCAACGAGGGAGCGGGGGTTGTGAAAAAACAGGAACATCTGTAGAAGCGATTGACCCCTGGGACCATGTCGTCTTGACATTCTCCACCTGTGGGCAATGTTCCAGTTGCTTGAATGGGCATCCTTCTTTTTGCGAAAAATTTATTCCGTTGAACCTTTTGGGCCAAAATCAAGACCAAACCAATCGGATGCATCAAGGAGATCTCTTCGTTCGGCACTTATGCCGTTGTCCATGAGCGAAACGTGGTAAAGGTTGATCCGAATGTCGATCTTTCGCTTCTTGGTCCGCTGGTCTGTGCCATTCAAACCGGAAGCGGCACGGTATTCAACAAGCTGAAGCCTAAGTTTGGCGACACCCTCGCCGTATACGGTTGTGGATTGGTCGGGTTAAGCGCCGTCATGGTTGCCGAGATCAGCGGTTGTGCAAAAATCATTGCGGTCGATTTGTTTGACAGCCGGTTGTCGCTGGCTAAAGAATTGGGTGCTATTGATGTAATCAACGGCAAAGAGAGGGATACGGTACAAGAGGTCAGGAAACTAACAAACGGCGGAACGCATTATGCAATGGAAATAACAGGGGTATCCATTTTCTCCAATTTGGTGCACCAGTTGCAGCAAAAAGGGAGCATGCTGATCGTCAGCGGATTGCAAGATCAACCGAGAGCCGTTCTTGAAAAAACCGGTTTGGCCAAAAAAATTAAGATGTTCAAGCAAAGCCGGGAAGCCGTTCTCTATGCGGAAAAATTTACGTTGTTTCATGTTCCTTTTCAAGACACAGTGTTAATGCTGAGGTAAAAAGCCCAAACGCTGACGGAATTGCCCGTCCGGGAACTGACGGATACAGGGAAAAGAGACGTCCCTGTTTGTTGTGCTACCACAAATAGCACCAGAGATGCCCCAACCACGATTAATGATGATTATATCAGATTACATAGACTTCTTGACAATACCAGCTTTTTGTGGTATAAGCTATGTTCAATCATGTTTTAGTAACTCAACTGTCGCAGCTTAAGCTAGGCAAGTAAGCCTTGATATACTTGGGCAAACCTGCAAACCATTGCTGGCGTGGACTTCTTATAAGCCTTTTAACCCTTTGGTTCATTTTGTTCAAGTATCTTTAAGAAGCTCGATAAGCTCTTGAAGCGCAACACCCAATCAAGTTCATCACAGAGTTCATAGACCCCCAATGTCCGAACGTCATTGTTACGGCGATTCTGCCAACATAACAAAATGTATCTGGAAAAGACAATAGTTGTGTGACTAATCAGTAGATCAAAGAACGACCTTAAAATTCTTTCTGGGGTTTCAAAACGGGTTTCGTGGTTTTGAAAAATACTTCAATATTCCAACGTATCTCATAGATACGCGTAATTTCTTTTTCAGTTAGTGTACAGTCTGTCCTTAAAATAGCGAGCTACTGGATGCCGACGTTTCATGTAAAACATGTGCCGATTGATCTTACCATAGAAGAAATTCGAAATGTATTGAGTCATAAAAAAACCTTCATCATCTGGACCTCTATGAGTGATAAGGTTGGTCATTCCTTTTAATTGTCTTATTTCATATGCATCGATTTCTTGTTGTTGGTCAGAGACACAACCGACAAATCCACACATCTGATCTCGCCCCCTTCAATTTCTTTCTAAAAATACCATGACATTTGTCATCAAAAAAAGTGACAATGATAACTACAAAATCCGATTAAATGTACGATAAACTGCTAACAAAGACAAGTTCGTTAAAGACTCAGTTTTGATTCCAAAAGGATCACGTCCGCCAAATAACACTTTAACTGAACATTCCACGTAGGTCTTTAATCGATTCTGGACCTTTACAGACATAGTTAGCTAATATGACCTCTGTATCCGAATGGGTTTCAAATTCATACCCATCCTTGACTAGAGAATCACGAAGTTCAATATAATTATATATTTCACTGCAGGAAATTGTTATTGTCAACTCTTATTTTACTACCGATCAAAGAATAGAAAAGAATATTGAGATGAGTTCGGGAATTGCTGACACTGGTCAAATGTCTACTCGCGAACTCACTGTATTTCCAAAGGCATGAGTGGATCAACAAACAAGTGAGTTTTAGATTTGAGTTCAACAATACAATTCCCTCCTTTCTCGGTTTAATCCGAAAGGAGGGAATTGTACTAGTCATATTTATGTCCATTTATACGGCGATATTCGTTCCACGGTAACATATAAAGGCTGGGTGATTAAAACTAACGAGACAAATAATATTTTTTCAATTCAGAATAAAACAACTATTTAAGTTAACAAATGGAGGTGCTTGCATGGAAAACATCAATCCTTGTGATATTGCAGTTGTAGGGGTAAGTGCACTATTCCCGGGTTCCGTTGATAAAACAGGATTCTGGAACGACATTCTGTCCGGAAAAGATTTGATTTCCGAGGTCCCGCCTACTCACTGGCTTCCTGAAGAATATTACGATGTGGATCCGTCAATACCGGATAAAACTTATGCTAAACGAGGAGGATTTTTAAGCGATACGGAATTTGACCCGATGGAATTCGGGATTCCTCCGAAAAATCTTTCGGCAACCGATGTGAGTCAACTGTTGGCACTCGTTGTGGCAAAAAAAGTCTTGGAGGATGCAGCAGACGGCCAATTTGAACGTATCGATCGAGACAATATCAGCGTCATTCTTGGGTTTACATGCGGTACTTCTTTAGCAATGGAAATGGCGTCCCGTATCCAGCGTCCGGTATGGATCAAAACCCTGCGTGACAGCGGATTACCTGAGTCTCAGGTGCAGGAGGTTTGCGACCGAATTTCCTCATCTTATTCGGAATGGCAGGAGAACACTTTCCCGGGGCTGCTCGGAAATGTGATAGCGGGACGTATATCAAACCGTTTTGATCTTGGAGGAACCAATACCGTTGTCGATGCGGCGTGTGCAAGTTCTCTGTCAGCTTTATCGATGGCGGCAATGGAGCTGACACTTGGAAAGTCCGACTTGGTCATTACAGGCGGAGTGGATATTTTCAACGAAATTTTTATGTACATATGTTTCAGCAAAACGCCGGCACTTTCTCCCACGGGAGACTGCCGTCCGTTCTCCGATGAAAGCGATGGCACGATCCTCGGGGAGGGCATCGGGATGGTTGCCTTAAAGCGGCTCAAGGATGCTGAACGCGACGGGGATCGCATTTATGCGGTGTTAAAAGGGGTCGGGTCAGCATCGGACGGATATGACAAAAGCATTTACGCCCCTCGTCCCGAAGGACAGGCGAAAGCCCTTCGCCGTGCTTATGAAGCCGCAGGCTATTCTCCGAAAACGGTCGAGTTGATGGAGGCGCACGGTACGGGCACGAAAGCCGGGGACGCCGCCGAAATTCAAGGTCTCTCCCTTGCATTCTCCGACGGACAACCGGTCGAAAATTCATGGTGCGCGCTCGGATCCATCAAATCACAAATTGGTCATACAAAGGGGGCTGCCGGTGCGGCGGGACTCTTTAAAGTTGTCATGGCGTTACATCATAAATTACTTCCACCGACAATCAAAATTGACCGGCCGAATCCGAAGCTTGCTCTCGATCAAAGCCCTTTCTATTTGAATACACGTGCACGACCGTGGATTCGTGATCACTCTCACCCAAGACGGGCATCGGTCAGCGCTTTCGGGTTCGGCGGAAGCAATTTTCACGTTACGCTGGAAGAATATAAGGGGCCGGGGCGAAAGGCGAGGTGCATACGGTCCAACACAAACGAGTTGTTCCTCTGGAGTGCACAGAACGCTTCCTTGCTTACAAAGATGATCATTACAGAGGCGGAGCGTAAGGAACCCTTTTCCAACCGCGATTTCTTACTTCTCGCAAGACGATCGCAAGAAAATTTCGATGCGCTTCAACCGTTTCGATTAGCGATCATCGCATCAGACGGTGCGGACTTGCAACGTAAACTGAAGGTTGCTGCTAAAAAGACAGATAACGCGGAACGGTTCTTTTCTCCGCAGGAAGGTATTTTCTATGGAGCGGAATTAAGCTCGGGGAAAATTGCCTTTTTGTTTCCTGGACAAGGAAGTCAATATGTAGATATGGGTTCAGATGTAACGATGCGTTTTGATAGCGCAAGAGAGATATGGGATCGGGCCGCCTTGGAAATGCAGCTCCATCAACTTGTTTTCCCGCCTCCTGCGTTTTCCGAGAAGGAAAGAAAAAAGCAGAGCGCACAATTGACCAAGACACAATGGGCTCAACCGGGCATCGGAGTGACGTCGAATGCGATTCTTTCAGTTCTGAGCAAGGTTGGCGTCGAACCGGCGTATGCAGCGGGTCACAGCTTCGGTGAGTTGACGGCGTTGTTTGCCAGTGGAGTATGGAACGAGAGTGATTTTCTTAAGATCTCGAAAAAAAGAGGGGAATTGATGTCGGAAGCTTCATCGGAAGCAGGGACGATGACAGCCGTATTTACTGACCGCGAAACGATTGAAGGGATTCTCGAACAACTGGAATCAAGTACTGTGATCGCAAATTATAACAGCCCTCGACAATTCATTCTTTCGGGGAAAACCGAGGAAATTGAAAAGGCCGAATCGGAGCTTCTCAACCGAGAAATACGTTTTCAACGATTAAAGGTTTCGACTGCTTTTCATTCCGAATTGGTAGCGCCTTCTGTTCATCCATTTCGGGCATTTTTGCGCGATATTGATTTTAACAATCCGAAATTTCCTGTTTATTCCAATGTTGTGGGTGAGCTTTATCCGGACGACAAGGACTTAATTCGTGAAACGATTGCGGAGCAAATCGCAAATCCTGTTTTGTTTGAACAGCAGCTTCAATCGATGTATGAAAAGGGAGTCCGAACATTTGTTGAAGTGGGTCCGCACTCAGCGTTAACGGGATTGGTCCGGCAATGTTTCGAGGGTGAAGATGTATTCGCTGTCGCTACTGATCAGAAAGGAAATGACGGAGTGACTCAATTGTGGAATGCTTTGGGCCAGCTTTCTGTGCTCGGTGTATCCATGAATCTCGGTTTCCTATGGGAACAATATGAGCCTTTGAACAATGAATCGTCCGAGACGAAATCAAAATTCAAGATCACCCTTAATGGCGCCAATTATGGCAAACCCTACCCTCCGGTTGGAGGAGGGAAAAATCTCCCTGGACCGAATACACATCCTGAAGAATCGATATCATTTCAACCGGTGAATCACGAGAAGCGACCAATCATACAAAGGAGTGAAGTGAAAATGAGACCTGAAACCCGAATGAACCAAAAAGAAAATACAAATGGCGATCAATCGGTGTGGGACACATTCCAAGAACTGCAAAAACAAACGACGGAGGCTCATATCACCTTTCAACAAACTATAGCCTCAGTTCATACAACCTACTTACAATCCGTACAATCGACCTTTTCACGTCTTGACCAATTGGTTGCGGAAGGTACGGAAGTGGCTGAATATTCTGAGGGTTCACGAACTGAGTTTCACGACTCAAATGCCGAATATAATCCGGGGCCAGAGACAAGAACGGCGCAGCTTGCAGTTCCGACAATTGAGTCTGAACTCACTCCTCCGCCGAATATATCGTCCATCCAACAGTCCGAACCGCCTAAAGCAAACCCAAGCATACAGCCTATTGAACCGGCCACGCCGAAATCGAAAAAACAGAGTGATGCGGCATCCGAACCAAACGTTGAAACGTTGTTTTTGGCTATTGTATCGGAAAAGACCGGCTATCCGGTCGAAATGCTGGAACTTGACATGGGACTCGAATCCGAGCTTGGCATCGATTCGATCAAGCGGATTGAGATATTGTCGGCGCTGCAGAATAAATTGCCGGACGTTGAACTGAAACCCGGGGAGTTAGGCACGCTAAATACGCTCGGTGAAATTGTCGAATATATATATGGTAAAAAAAAAATTTAAAGACTGAGATTCGACGCTATACGGTTGCAACGATTCCTTCTGGGATGAACGGATTTGCTTTATCCGGTTTAATCGGGGTTAAAGGATGCATAGCCATTATCGACGAGGGAACGGGGATAGCAGAATATACAGCGAAGAAGTTGAAGAAGCGAGGGATCGACGCTGAAGCGACAGCCTCTCTTCGTGAAGGGGCGGGCGGAGTGATCTATTTGGGCGGCTTGAAAAAAATCGGGTCCATCGAAGAGGCGCTTGACATCAATCGCGAGGCGTTTCGCATGGCACGCACATTTGTGAACACAAAATCACCGGGCAGCAGCTTCTTCGTTACCGTTCAGGATACGAGCGGCGACTTCGGACTGTCGGGACAATCGGAGCAGCAAGCTTGGCTGTCAGGTTTAACGGGATTGGCGAAAACGGCAAATCTGGAATGGGAAGATACGCAATCGAAAGCGCTTGACATTGAGCGAGGAAAACGATCCGCAGAAGAGATTGCCGAGTTAATTGTAACAGAATTGTTCCATGGCGGCAGCGAGTTGGAAGTTGGTATCCCCGAGAGGGGAGAGAGAGTCACATTAAGCGTGAGGGAATCCGCTCTCGGTCAAGTCGAACGGTACATCGAAGACGATTCCGTTCTTGTCGTGTCGGGAGGAGCCAAGGGAGTTACGGCTGAAGCGTTGGTGGCGTTGGCGCAAAAAGCGAAGCTGCGATTCGTTCTTCTCGGTCGATCCGTGATTCGCCAAGAACCCCCTTTTTGCGAGGGGTTGAACACGGACGCCGAGTTAAAAGCCGTCTTGTTGGCCGAAAGCAAGAAGACGGGCAAGGCATGGACTCCTGCTGAATTGACAAAACAAGTCCGGTCGATTATGTCTACCAGAGAAATTAAGGAAACGATCCGGAGGTTGGAAAAGGCGGGATCTTTCGCGCGATATATTTCGTTGGACGTCCAGGAACTCAAAGGGTTGGAGAAAGTATTCAATCAGGTGCGGCAAGAATGGGGGCCGATATCGGGCATTGTTCACGGGGCCGGTCTATTGGCAGACAGGCTTATTGCGGAAAAGACGGACGAGCAGTTTGAACGTGTGTTTCAAACGAAGGTAAGCGGTTTATGGAATTTGCTCTATGTCACTCGAAACGATCCTATTCACTTGATATGCCTGTTTTCCTCGATAGCGGCACGCACCGGAAATTACGGTCAATGCGATTACGCAATGGCCAATGAGATACTGAACAAAGTGGCAGCAACGGAAGCCTCACGAAGAGGCAGTGATTGTATCGTGAAATCTTTCAACTGGGGACCGTGGGACGGCGGAATGGTTACGTCGGAGCTCAAAGGTCATTTTGAACAACGGGGCATTCCGTTGCTACCGCCGCATGAGGGAGCTGCATTTTTTGCGGAGGAATTGTTGAAAGGATCGCAGGATGATATCGAAATTGTTGCCACCGGAGGAAGATCAGGTATCGTATCGGGCAGAGAATGGAAGATGGATGTATTGGTCGACCAGGGTACTTACCCATTTTTACGGGACCATTCATTCGGAGATACTCCGTTGATCCCTATTGTACTTGTGTTAGATTGGTTCGTGAAAGCGGCCCGATCCTGTTGTCCTGATTTGTATCTCTCCGGCTGCCATGATTTGAAAGTGTTAAAAGGCATTCGGCTGGAAGAATGGGGAACGAAAACATACCTTTTTACCGCTAAGGTCAAAGAAACGTACCAGTCAGGGACAACCGTTCTCAACTTGAGTCTGCAGGATGAACATGGCGTAACGTATTATACGGCACGTGCAGATATGGTTTCTTCGACTGCCGGGACTACCGTAACCGTACCAGAAATACAATTGCAACCGTCAGAAGATGATGCGGTTGCAGACATGTATCGGGAGCATCTGTTTCACGGTCCCGAATTTCAGGCGATTGATAAACTGCACGGTTTTTCGCAGGAAGGAGTATCCGCTGAACTTTTAAGAATTGCGCATATGCATTGGGGGAGTGCTTACCTACCCAGCACGCTGCTTGATCCATTAACTTTTGACGGTGGGCTTCAGCTCGTTTATTTGTGGGGATTACGTTATCTAGGAAAAATAACACTTCCGACAAGGATTGAATCTTTTATTCCGGTAACAGATTGGAAGGGATCAGTACCTGTTTCATGTTATGTTCGAAGTAAAGCGGTGGGTAGTTTCCAGAGCCGATCGGATATCTATTTTTTAACACAGGAAAGAAATATTTGTTCCATTCTGTATGGGGTGGAGATGTACTCGTTCGAAATTTAAATCGTTTGTTCAAAGTCCTATGATACTATGATATGTCAAGGTTAAAAACAAGCAAATTGGAAATTCATTTGGCTGTTTGTCTGCAAAAGATCGAATTAAAGGAACCCGTCAGTGTTTTACAAAAATTATCGATGAAGAGCTTATCTGATTGCATCATCTCGGTGCATAAATTGATCGTTGCCGAGCAGCATATCAATCAGGCGCACCAATTTTCATGTTGTTGATGCTTTGAGACTTCATGATATTTCTTGTGGTAGTAAGCGTCGGTAATCAGGTTCGAGTCTACGGACCTGATTGGTTGTCTTAACTAGGTCATACCGGGGATAACGATTGCCTGGTTAACCGTTCAAATGCAAGATGTTGTTCCGTGAGAGTCAAGAATTTGGGAAACCGCCCAAAACGGAACCCGTCGTCAATCCCCGAGGCAACCTAGGGATTGGTCTCATCCATTTTAAAGTGGGCTTTCTTCAAGTTTTTTAGTCTAGGTTCCTCAACGCCGGGTGCCTGCTGTAAACCGAAACTTTACTTTTCCAAAAGCAAAGTAAACTGGCAAGAAACATCAATCGTAGATTTAAAATTTGTTATACAGGGGGAGCGAACATGGATTTTTCACCCATAGCGATTACTGGACAAGGTTGCGTGTTTCCTGGAGCTTTTACCCCAGAACAATTTTGGCACGGGGTAAAAGAGAAGAAGGATTTCATTACCGGCGGAGATGAATCCGATTTTCGATTAACTCCCCATTTGATGAATAAACTTGAGACCGACCGGCAATTTCATCACCGTGGGGGATACATACGGGGATTTGAACACATCTTTCGTCCAGAAGGATTCGCTATTGATTCCGAACAATTGCTGAAATGGGATCCGTTTGTATTATGGACGCTGTATGCGGCTCAGGAAGCGATGCGAGATGCCGGGCTGGGTGATGTACTTGATTCTCTGAGAGCCGGGGTCATCTTCGGTAACTTATCGGTGCCTTCCCGGTCATTGTCACAATTTGCGGAAGGTGTTTGGTATAACAAGGTGAAGCCTGATCCTCGAAATCGTTTCATGTCCGGGGTGCCTGCACAAATTATCGCTCAGGCTCTGGGACTGAAGGGCGGCGGCTTTGCTATCGATGCGGCTTGTGCTTCTTCTCTTTATGCCATTAAACTGGCATGTGATCGTCTTCAGGACGGCTCAGCGGATGTCATGTTGGCGGGGGCGGTGAATGGAGCCGATCCGCTCATTTTACATACAGTATTTAAAGGGTTTCAAGCAATTAGTCCTAGCGGTCAGAGCCGTCCTTTTCATAAAGCGGCGGATGGTCTCATTCCATCAGAGGGGGCAGGGTTTATCGTACTCAAACGTCTCGACGATGCAAAAAAGGCGGGAGATCGGATTTTAGGAGTCATACGGGGAATTGGTTTATCCAATGACGGAGGTAAACGAGGATTGCTTGCTCCCTCCCGGGAAGGCCAACTTCTTGCCATGAAAAGAGCATACGCGGCATCTGGAATATCACCTTCATCAATTTCGTTGATTGAATGCCATGCCACGGGAACACCCTTGGGAGACCCTACTGAAATTTCTTCCATGAGTAAGACTTTTTTGAATATGGATGATCTCCCGATCGGTTCTGTGAAATCCAATATCGGACATCTTGTAACAGCAGCTGGAATGAGCGGGGTATTCAAGGTTTTGGGAGCAATGAAGGATAAAATTCGTCCGGCAACGATTCATTTGAATAATAAGGAAAACGTTACAGATGTTTCAATGTTCCGTGTCCTAACCGAAGCAGAACCTTGGGAAGTGAAAAGCACTCGCATGGCAGCCATAAACTCCTTTGGGTTCGGAGGAGTCAACGCCCATATGATCGTGGAAGAATGGGCGGGACAAGCTCATACCTCTACATTTTCCGTCTCGAGCAACTCCCCCAAAGGGAAGCTTGCCGTGGTTGGTGTGGGGCTGACTGTCGGCGAGATGCAAGGGAAGCGAGATTTTATCGAACTATTATTCAACAAAAAAACGTTTGGAAAAAAAATGAAGTTCGTAAAACTTCCGAAAAAAGACCTTCGGTTCCCCCCTAAAGACCTAGAGCATACATTACCGCAGCAGATTCTGATTCTCAGTACGGCGAGTGAAGCATTGAATGAAGTCAATCAATGGGATTCGGAGAGGACAAGTGTTCTAATCGGAACGCAGTGCGACCCGGAAGTTGCGCGTTATACGGCGGCACTCAGGTCTGGAGAGAATTACAACTTGGTAACGGCGGAAGCTATTGGTTGTATTCCGAATCTTTGCGCCAATCGAATAAACCATCAATACAAATTTTCAGGCGCCAGTTTTACGGTGTCAAACGAAGAAAACTCAGGTTTAAGAGCAATTGAACTTGCGAGTCACTCTCTGCTAGCAAGGGAAATCGATATGGCTGTCGTAGGTGCTGTGGATCTATGCTGCGAACCCATTCATCAACAGGCGGCAGCAAAGTTTCTTCCTTCAAAAAAGCGGCAAGCGTCTGATGCCGCTGTCGTCATGGTTCTTAAACGGCTGGAAGATGCGGTTCGCGAAAAAGACACCATCTATGCAGTTCTCCCGCACGATAACGAAACCCGCAACGAATCGGAGGTTTCGTTGGGCGATTTGACGCCTTTATTTGGTCATGCCCATGCCGCATCGGGATTATTGCATTTTGCTTCTGCCGTCCTTTGCTGCCATTATAAGATGCTTCCCCGAATCTTGAACGGAATCGAGATGCAACCGTGGTTTCCATTCACACAATGCCGGACGATAACGCTCCGTTGCGGAGAGATTACCACAGCCATCCAAGAACATAAGGTATCCACCAGTTCCTTCATAAATGGTCCAGTTCCAAAGCTTTATGTCTATGCCGGAGCTAGCCGTGAAGAAGTACTACTTACCGCAAGGGAAAACAGGGAAAAGGAAACAGGTACGTTTCGATTAGCCATCATTGCCAAAGATGAAGCCGAACGAAACAAGCGACGGAGTGAAGCGGAACAATTTCTTCGCAAGAATGAACATGTTTCAGGCGTTACCAAAATAGGGAAAGGAATTTTTTATAGCGAGAAACCGATAGCAGGTGAGATGGGTTTTCTCTTTACGGGTGGTGCCGCGTGCTACCGCATGATGGGGAAAGAGCTGCTTGCGGCTTTCCCTGAACTTGCCGTAAAAATGCAAAAACGAATTGGCAATCTGGGAAAATTTACGGAATGGATATACGGACAACAGTCAGAACCAGACGTGTTAGACAAGTTGATGGCCACCTCCTTTTATACTCAAATTCAGGCTCTTTTCTCTCAAGAGATTCTCGGGTTGGAGCCACAAGCGGTAATCGGATTGTCCGCCGGGGAATCTAACGGGTTGTTTGCTTTGGATGTATGGTCAGATTGGACGAGAATGTATCACGATGTTAGAGGGATGATCGCTGAATTAAGCGATGAATATCGAGTTTTACAGAAAGCTTGGGGACAACAGCAGCCTAAATGGACCAATTGGCGAATCATTGCCCCAGTGGAACAAGTACAAGCCGCATTGGCAGAAGAACCGCTTGTACATCAGACGATTATTCACACGAAGAATGATTGTATAATTGGAGGAGATAGAAGCGCATGCGAACGAGTTGTTGAAAAGATCGGCGTCCATCTCGGAATTCCGCTTAATTTTGATTTCGTCATTCACTGCCCGGAAGTAAACGAAGTTAGGGACCAGTGGAGAAACATTCATTGCCGTCCGGTAAACGATAAGAGAGGGATACGTTTCTATACGGTCGACACCTATTCTTATTACGAGCCCGACCAACAACGTTGCGCCGACGCTTTACTAGGGATGGCGACAAAAATGGTCGATTATCCTCGATTAATAGAGAAAGCTTATGAAGACGGGGTACGCATCTTTATCGAACATGGCCCTCGGGACTTATGCAGCCAATGGGTTCGGGAGATATTAGGGGATCGGGAACATGTCGTAATTCCCCTTGATCGTCCCGGAATACCATTTATACAGCACCTTTTCGAGATTTTTGCTCAGTTTGCGGTTTGCGATATAACAGTACCGTATAAATCGATTTCCGACCGATTGATAAGTGGCTCTAGGCAGGGGGAATACTTTGAACGATTGAGCTTCAACGCTCATTTTCCAGTAAAGGAAGAGATGGAAGTCCCAACATCAGGTCATCAAATCCTGGAAGAGCCCCTCAGTCTTCCGAAGATGTCAGAGCGATCGGTCGACTCGAAATGGCCGAAGAACAATATTGAGCGTTGGATGCTCACTCGTGAGGTCGTATTGGACTACTATAAACGGATAACCCGGGCGCATCAAGAATTTATAGTTAGCATGGGAGAGTTAAACAGAAAGTATATTCAAACCCAACAGCATGCCAATGCTACCGTTTTTAAGTCTCTCAACGGGATTGCCATTTCCGCTACCCGACGGAAAGAAGGAAAGAAACCGATCTTTACTCGTCGGGACCTGGAGATTTTTGCATCAGGCCAGATCTCTGATGTATTTGGCGAACGATTCAAGCAGCAAGACCATTACACTAGGCAAGTGCGTTTGCCGCAACCTCCCCTGCTTCTTATAGATAGGATTTTATCGATGGAAGGAAAAGCGGGTTCCTTAAACGGTGGATCGATTTATTCCGAAACTAATGTAACAGAGAATTCATGGTATTTACATCAGGGGTACATGCCGATTGGAATTATGATTGAAGCTGGTCAGGCGAATAATTTGCTTATTTCATGGTTAGGAATCGATTTTGAAAATCGCGGGAAACGAGTTTATCGATTTTTGGGAGGTGATGTGAAATTCTATGATTCATTGCCGAAATCTGGGGATACACTGACTTATCATACCACGATAGACAAACATGTAAAACATGGAGATACTCGCCTATTCATCTTTCACTATGACTGTTATGTGAACGGTAAAAAACGGTTAAGCATTCACAATGCAAAAGCCGGATTTTTTACTGATGAAGAATTGGCTGCCACCCAATTATTGACACAGGAACAATTAGTTCCAGTTCCACGCCCTAATGCAAAATTAGATCACCCTATCGTGCCTTGGGTATCTCGTTCTTTCTCAAATCAACAAGTGATTCAATTTTCCCAAGGTGATGCTTACGGTTGTTTTGGTAAAGGTTTTGAATCAACACGAACACACATATGTACACCTACAATTCAATCCGGAAAAATGATGATCATCGAGGAAGTACCTTGTTTCGATCCTAGGGGCGGACCATCAGGAAGTGGATACCTCCAAGCGGAGAAAAAGATTAGGCCAGACGATTGGTTTTTTTCTTGCCATTTTAAAAATGATCCACTTATGCCTGGAACGTTGATGTTAGAAGGTTGTCTGCAGGCCATGTCCTTTTATATGGCAGCCATGGGATTCACTTTGGACAAAGATGGGTATCGATTTGAATTGATTCCGGAAAAAACATATCAATTGCAGTTTATCAAACAAATTACTCCCACCTGCCGGACAATCGTTTTTGAAGTGTTCGTGGAAGAAATACAAGGAGGTGCATATCCGAAGCTATATTCAACCGTAACGATTAGCGTGGATGGAACGAAAGCTTTTTATTGTCGAAGATTGGGTCTCAGGTTAGTATGGAATTGATAGACTGAATAGACGGGAAGTGAACGAGATGAACAGTTCAAGTCTGCATCATATCGGTTATTGGACCCCTAGGGAAGAACTGCCCGCATTTGAGGCAAAGGATATCGCGGAACAAATAGTGAATATCCGTGAACCGATTCATATTATTTTTAATGAACGTTCAGGATACCTTGGGATCTCCCGCGGGGGGGAATTGAGCAAGAAACCGACTTCTTACCCGCTTCTTGCCACATTACCGGCGATGTATCCGGAATGGTTGGGGGATCGCGAATTTCTCGGCGTGCATAAGACTAGGTTTCCATATATTACAGGAGAAATGGCCAACGGCATCGCGACCACACGCATGGTCATTGCAATGGCAAAAGCCGGTATGATAGGATTTTTCGGTTCAGCCGGGCTTTCTCCACAGCATATTGAACAGGCAATTGAGGAGCTGGAGGCAGCGCTCTCCGAGCATCGTTTATCTTGGGGCATGAATTTGATTCATAGTCCAAATGAACCGATATTAGAAGAAGCGATTGTGGATCTTTACATACGTCGGGGAGTGAGCAGGGTTTCCGCCTCGGCTTTCATGGGGGTAACGCCTAATATAGTGAGATATGCCTGCCACGGACTTTATCGCGATTCGTCGGGACGAATTAGACGAACAAACCACTTGTTCGCGAAGATATCGAGGCCAGAAGTAGCCAGGCAGTTTATGTCCCCGGCACCGTCGGCGCCGGTCGCTGCTCTTGTTCAACAGGGAAAATTGACGCGGCAGGAGGCCGAGTTGTCCCAGTTTATTCCTCTTTCGGAAGATATAACCGTTGAGGCCGATTCCGGAGGCCATACCGACAATCGTTCATTGACGACCTTGTTCCCTACAATAGTAGGGTTACGAGACGAATTGTTGCGAACATACTCATACAATCGATCTATTCGAATCGGTGCTGCGGGAGGCATCGCCACTCCCGGTAGTGCTGCGGCTGCCTTTGCTCTTGGTGCGGCCTATATCGTCACCGGATCAATCAATCAGGCATGTGTCGAGTCCGGTTTGTCAGCGGAGGGCAAACAAGCATTGGCTGAAGCGGACCTTGCCGATGTTATCATGGCGCCTTCGGCGGACATGTTTGAGCAAGGCGTGAAAGTACAGGTTTTAAAAAGGGGAACGATGTTCAGCTCTCGAGGTCTTCAACTGTATGAATTGTACCGAAAGTATAGGTCCTTGGAGGAAATCCCAGCTGATCAAATCGCAAAATTGGAGCGGGACATTTTTAAAGCCTCTCTTCAACAAATTTGGTTGGAAACCGAACAATTTTTCATGAAGCGCGATCCGTCTCAGCTTGAAAGGGCCAAAAATGATCCGAAACATCGCATGGCGTTAATTTTCAGATGGTATTTGGGAAATGCAAGCCGTTGGGCGATCCAGGGTGTTACCGAGAGGAAAATGGATTACCAAGTCTGGTGCGGACCTTCGATGGGAGCGTTTAATGCATGGACGGCCAATTCATTTCTTGCAGAACCATCAAAACGGAATGTGGTTCAAGTGGCTCTTAACCTGATGGAAGGGGCAGCGATCATTGCACGTGCCCAGCAGCTAAGGACTTATGGGGTTCCTGTGCCGGCAAAAGCCTTTCATATTGAACCGCGAATTCTGAGCGTTTGAAGCGAGTGGCATTGAAGCAGAATAAAAAGACCGCTTCTCAGGATAGTCCGTCAACCTGCGAAGCAGTCAAACTTCGGAAAGCACCTTTAGACCCACTATTCCTAAGTCACTGATAAACAATTGCTAAATCCTTGTCCAATCTGATATTTTGCGATACCGTCGAACGATCACGTAATGCAATCCAGTAGGGTAAACAATTGTATGAATTTCATCAAGACACATGACGAAATGTTGATCCTAGTAAAATTGAATTATATTTGCACATCCGAGTTTTTTGTGAGGTGAAACTAACTGTCACCATTCTGGATCGAATTTACAAGAGCACTACATATTCAGTCGGAGGGGAGAAAACAGTGGTCATATCTGCGGTTCAGCAAGTAAAGTTGCAAGATGACGATGTAGATCTAATATGTTCACAGCTTAATGAAGAAAGAAACAGAAAAATTCAATCGTTTTTACGCCCAGAGGACGTTTGCTGCGCTCTAATTGGTGATGTTCTCTCTCGCGTACTTTTGTGCATATATTTAAATACACCAATGCACCTTTTGTCAATCAAACGAACGGTTAATGGAAAACCATACACGACAAATGCCGACTGCTATTTTAATATCTCTCATTCAGGGGAATGGATTGTTTGTGGCGTTTACGATAAACCGTTAGGAATAGATGTGGAACAAATTCGAACCATAGATGTGAATATTGCGAAGCGTTATTTCTCTCCCACGGAGGCAGAGAGTCTGTTTAAACGCGCGCAGCAGGAACGATTGCAATACTTTTTTGAGTTATGGACTTTAAAAGAAAGTTATATCAAAATGCTTGGTACAGGGTTCAACATGCCTTTTAATTCCTTCTCCGTTCAGGTCCATTCAAATAAAAAGGAATACATTGGAACCCCAAAAGGCAAAGCATTTAAATTTAAACAGTACCCCATCGATCCGGCATATAAAATGGCCGTTTGTTCAGTTACAGATGCATGTTTTCCGAAACATGTGAACGTTTACAGTTGGAACGATTTGTTTGAAAGTTTCCGATCGCTTTTGTACTAGAGAAACCACGGTTAAACACTAACAAATCATTCCAAATCCCTATTTCTCATAAAATAGCCTTGCAACGCAACCTTGTTCTTTTTTGGTTCGCGTAAGATAGCTTGATGTCGTTTATGCTTATTACGCCAGCGAATGTAATGTTGAATGGATGCTGCTAGTTCTTTATGGTTGGCAACTAGCTGGTTTCGAGTACAACCTTGCGCAAGTCACTCACTCCACGGGTGGATTTCCCTTTGATGAATTTTTACAATCGAAATTACGGAAGCAGCACAAAGGGATGCAGATAAAAGAGTAAAATAACATCCACAAAAGAGTTTTTTTTCTCACGAGACGACAAGAGAGCCCGTTTCACATGCGGTTTTTTGGAAAGCAAAATGTAACAGGCCAAGATTAAATTAATTCTCTTACTCACATCAAAGATTCGTTTACAGATAGTTAAAACAAAAACGAGTACAATCACCAGATTTTAGGAGGAGAATATCCTTGAAACCATCAGATTTTCCCAGAGATCTACGTTTTCGTACGCCGGGACCCGCTTTCATAGAAAATGGTGTCGCTCACCTACGCAGTTACACAGATGTGCAACGAGCGATGATGGATAATAAAGAGAATGAATTTTCCCAAGACCGATCATTTTGGGCACCAGAGGACCAAAGGGTCCACCTCGTCTTTTATTTTATGTGGTCCACTGGAAAGAAGAAGGCAGACGGCACAACAGGGCGTCATGACACGCTACGCAGCATCATCAGTCCATGGTTCCGAATGAAGGCAGTCAAAACGATGGAGTCGAGGATCCGAGAAAATACCAAATCACTTATCCGCACGATCATTGAAAAAGGAACAGGGGTCAAAGTGAGACAATTACTCCCTCAAAACGTCAAAAGAAAAAATATTTGTGATTATGTTATTTATATTTTTAAAAAAATCCTCGCGAATAACGACATCTGACGTTTCAGACCAAATCGATTAAACATAATAAATTCCTTCTAATTATTGTATATAAAATATAAAACACTCAGTTTAAAAGACTGAGTGTTTTTAACGATTTCTTATCTGGTTCCGCCCATTTGTTGCTGAGCCATTTGAACGAGACGCTTTGTAATCTCCCCACCGACAGATCCATTTTGTCGAGAAGCTGTGTCTGGTCCGAGTTGGACACCAAACTCACTTGCAATTTCAGATTTCATTTGGTCGATTGCTGCTTGAGCACCTTGGACTAATAATTGATTATTGTTTCTTTGTGCCATATTTCCTTTCCCTCCTTCTATTGATGTTCTAAAGGTTGTTATGTACCTTCAGGTTTAAGTATTTTACAAAATCAAATTATTATGCATGGAAAATAATAAGGAATAAGTTTGAGGATCTTATTGCTATAACCTTCAAGTAAAAATAGTTTAGCTTATATTCAAATGAGTTTCAGTAACTTCCTAAAATGTAAGAACTTTATTAGGAGTATTGAAGTAAGGTTAATTATTTTATTAAGGAGTTGATGAAAGTGATCCTTTGACGGGATGGAGGAGTTATACTTTCCCCAATTCTCGCTCTGGATAATTTAACTTTTATATCGTTATGATCTCATTGAAGGAACGAATAATCGCAAAAAAAGGAACCCTCTATTAGGATTCCAGTCGTTTATTAATTCTATTGAGTTCCATTTCCTGTTGTGCTTGTTTTTGAACAATAAAGTCCGTATCAAATTTAAAAGAATCCAATCGTTCATTCATTGCCTTTAACCTGGTATCAATCTTTTGCATGTCCTGAGCCTGTTGTTCTTTGCTGTCTGTTATTTCTCCTTTTAATGTACTAACTTCTCCTTTTAACTCATTGATTCCCTGCAATATTTGTTGTAGGATCTTGTCCATCCTATCAATCCTTTCAATAACACTATTAAATGAATTATATCATGTTATAAGGTGTTTCGGTATGATGACTAGGATAGAAGTATAGCCAATGGCAAGGGTGTCTGGTATGATCCGAAAATTGGTGGAACTGCCAGAAGGGACAGAAAAAGCTATCACACCCTTGTTCCTGTATAAAATGTACAAAGGTGCCGGACCAATCCAGCAAATATATGTATTAGGATGGAAGATTTATAGTTTTATAACTCTGTTTCTTTACAAACACCATGTTCGAACAAACAATACTGACTTCATACAAAAGAATCAAAGGGGGTGTCACCAGGACATGTGATACGATATCGGGCGGTGTGATCATCGGCGCCAGGACCAACAGGAAGATATACGCGTATTTTCTAGATGTTTTTAATTTTAACGGTGTTATGAGCTCCATGTGGGTGGAAAACATGATGATCAGGGGTAGTTCAAAAACCACCCCGATCGGGAGGATCAAGCGAAACATAAATGAAAAGTACTGATTGAGCCCATAGACTTCTGAGGCTCCGATTCGCTCAGAGAACGAGGTCATAAATTGAAAGACCGCCGGGAAAATCAAAAAATAACTGAAACCTCCAATCCATTTAAAGAAAACAGATACATATTCTCTGGACATTCTTAAAAAGTTAGTCGCAGAGGAAGCAGATTTATATGTTCATGGCCACGGTCAACCTGCTGATCGAAGAGAATTAGAACATTTTATTGAACAAATGGAGCAACAAAAATAACCTGTCATTTACACCTCCTATTGATTTCCTATTGATCATCAATGGAGGTGTTGTTCATAAATAAGGACCTCTACACAATCTAATGAGTACAGTTAAAGTTCGAAAACCAACAAATCCCATGAATGATATTATCTTTGAAAATATTGTAATAGTATCGGAATAGGTATTGCAGTTGGGCATAGCAATCCCCTTACAACTTGTCGTTTTTCCATGATCAGTAAGAAAATATGACATTTGTAATCTAAAAAAATGACAAAACTAACTACAAATACCTTTTGACATTTGGGTATAATTACAAACAAAAGATAAGAGACTTAAAAAAATGATCCATTTTATGGCATCTTTCTAAATACCCCTTGGTCATAAAATACTAGGGACTACCAATCAAACTAGGAATTTTTAAAACCAGTTTTTTTCTTTAAGAGAGCGGTCTGATGGTTGTATTATGTAATATTAATTTTAATTTAAAAGGCTCTACAATATTTGTTGGTATATGACGAATGACCCGATTATTATCGCTGACTGATTTGTTTTTTGTCGTTATATTTATTGGGCTGTCGATCGAGTGGGAAAACGTGTCCAAAGTGAGTTTCATGATTATGATCGTAAGAAGTGCAAACGTATGAGGCATGTGTTTCATATGCCTTATGACAAACTCAGTGGGATACAACGCTGGTACTTAGAACGCTATCTTATGGATTAAAGGAGGTTTCTGAAAATGGTTTGAAAAGGCAAAAGAAGGCTTGTATCAATTTTATGATCAGGTAAAGGAATCGGGATTGTAAGAGTTTATTCAGACCATATCGACCTGTCAAACATCGAGATCTGAACAGCTATGCATTTTCTTGCAACAATGGTTTCATAGAGGAACTCAACAATTTAACCGAAGTGATCAAGCGAAACGCCTTTGGGTTTCACCGCCATGATCGGCTACGATTACGTAATAGTACTACACCATTAACATTAGATTAGATTTTCAAGCTGGTTAAGGGATAGGAGCACGATCTCCTACACCACCATTTGACGTAGAACCATAAATAAAATGATATGCCATCGTAAATGGTATAAATTTATACATCCATTTTAAATGGATAAAAATAACCTTTCCCAATGTTTCGTGGCAGACTTTCAAACTACAATAAGGAGGACAAAAAAATGCTAAAAAGATTTAGTACGCTGTTTTTGGCAATCGCTTTCTTATTTACAGTTCCGCAGTCGACCTTCGCTAATTCAGGATGGCAGACGATCGGTGAATATGATGCATTAAATCAATGGTGGGATGGAAAAGGCTGGCATACCAGTGTATATGGTTCCGGAGGGGGCTATATTAGATTCTGTGTATCAGGTCACAGCTCTGATAATCTTTTTACGGTGTATGATTATGATCCTGGTACAAGCGGTTCGGGAGGAGATGATGACATGGGTAGTTTAAATCTCAAGTCTGGTGAGTGTGCCACTATGTATGTTGAGCCTTGGGTCGATGGCTCCAATGGAAAGGTAGAAGTATATATCGCTTCCTATGTTTCAGGTAATACCATGACGAAACTTCAAGATTGATTGAAGTTGGCCATTAAGTCTCTTGCGTTGATATTGATGAAAATAAAGTGAAAGTAATGAAATCCGGAGTTTCTCCAATCTATGAAACTGGGTTAGAAGAGTTAATTCAGAAAAATTATGAGGGTATAATAAATAGATTGGTAGTGATCATTTAACGGAGGGTTTCAGACAATATGAATCTTTTAGAAAAAGCAAAAAATAATAAAATAATAACGGCTATCATTGGAGTAATGGCGATTTTCCTTATTTTTATATCTATTGGAATGGCCTCACGTTCAAGCACAGAAGAGGTAGTTAATAATTTTGAAACGGCTCTTCTTAAGGGAGATATTGATACTCTACAAAAATTAGTTGAACCAGAAGATAAGGACATGGAAATAACGGACGATCATTTGCAACAACTAGTTTCCTATACAAAGGACGAATCAGAGTATTTAAAGGCGCACATTTTTCTGTTAAAGGCACAGGCTGCTATTAATGAAAAGAATGGGTCTACTATGGTTCAAAATCCGTTATTTAATGAGTACACAGAAGGTGAAATCAAAAATCTTGGGGACTTTTATCTTAAAAAGAGTGAGGGACTCTTTTCTTCTTATAAGGTTTACGCACGTCCTTATTATCTAGAAGTGTCGACCAATGAACCGGATGCAGTTATCAAATTGAAAGGCTATGATGATTTTAAAACAAAGGAAGGAAGCCTTGCAAAAACTTATGGGCCCTTAATGCCTGGTACATACACTATCACTGGTTCTAAAAAATACAAATATGCGAATGTCACAGCGAAAGAAGAAATTAATCTTTTTAATGATGATGAGCGTAAAGATTCTGTAGAACTGAATCTTACGGGTGAAAAAATAACCGTTGAATCCAGTGTGGAAAATGTAGAGGTTTTTCTAAATGGAAAAAGTACTGGCGAAAAGGCTTCTGTTTATAAAGTAGTTAATGGGTTTTTAGGTTCTGAAAAAAAGAATGAAGAGGAGAAACAATTTGGTCCATTGTCCACAGATGGATCAATCAAAATTCATGGTGAAGTAAAATATCCGTGGGGTACATCCAAGAGTGAACCTCAAAATGTAGAGAAAGACACAGAAAGTATTGATGTAACACCAAGCCCATTCGTAACAAAAGAAAGTCGAGACAATGTAATGCAAACGATTAATGACTATGCTAGACAAAGAATCCAAGCGTTGGTACAACAAAAGCCTTCGATCATTACAACAGCTAGTGATAATATCGTAAAACAATTTACCGAAGATATAGAGAATGATAAATTTTTAAAAAATTATTGGAAAGGAGAAGCTCTTGGAACACGCATTGATTTTGGAAAGGTTACGTTAACTCAAGAGGATGAACAGTATCAGGCCAAGATACCTGTGGAATTTCATAATAAAGCAAAGGAATATAAGGGTTATAATGATGATGAGCCTTTAGAAGAAGAATTTATAGAATTAAACCTTACATTGGATTATGATCAAAAATCCAATAAGTGGATCATATCAAATTCTGAACCCATTAATTTCTCTGATGATGATTTTATGACTGGTAAGGATGTAGTTAAAAGTCAGTTTAAATAAAAAATGTATTACCCAAAAAGCCTGTAAGTACTGACGCTACAGGTTTTTTTGGGTATCGTCAGGAAAATGCGGATTTTCAGGGTTAAGGAAATTTCAATATTAAAAAAGCCTAATTTCTCAATTTTAATGCTAAGAAATTAGTTTTTTTTGTTAAGTATTTTCTTAGCGTACGATTTCTTCAAAATGTTGGCGAGACCCCTTAAAGAGAAGCGTAAGTCGGTTGTAGTTCCCTCTAACTCTTTCTAAGTTTACGGAAGTAATCAATAAGTGCCTGGTTAATAATACGAGTCTTTTCACCACGCTCATTATCTGCGATTTTCCGAAAAGCCTTAAGAATGTCGTCACGAATCCAATATGTTTGTTTAGTATGTGTATCCTCAAATTAACTTTTTTCTTTTTGTTTGCGGAAGCAATTTTATTGGCAATTTTGGAAATATCAACTGCTTTCGGAAACACTTTTGTTTTCGCTTGCATTTATACTTGTGTTTCCAAACCTTCCGTGTGGGCGTTTTTATTTACTTCATTGTTAATTGATTCTGTTCTTTATCTTCAAGTAGTGTGTTGAATACCAACTTTCTTCCCATTTTCCTTCCACTGTTCACATAACCTCCAAAGGACAGCTCCACCTCCAGCACCTGTACCAACGATAATAACATCATAATCTGTTTGTTCCATTGTTCTAATGGGGTTAGCGGTCTCCATTTGTTTTGTATCTTTCTAGGAGGAGCAGGATCACACATTAAAATGTTAGCTTTCTTACGCATATTTGGAGAAGGGATGGTTACGTATTTTCCAGCAATGTCCGTGTCTGGATTTGGGGGAAGATGCGAGTTGTAAGAGAGAAGCTTTGATACTTCAATATGGTGGGTGTGTGCAATACTTCGAAGAGTATCCCCATTTTTGGCATGGTAAATTTTCAATTACATTCACCCTTTCTTAAAAACTAACCAATTATATGTATTACGAAGGTTGTTAATGATGACAAAACCTTTAAATCTTTAGTCTAAACAATACTTATTTCAGAAAAGGAACCTAAAAAAGATTTCTTAGGATGTAGAAACACTTCCCCTCTCATTTTAAAGCTCTTAATGCTATATACCCTAATTAACAAAAAACTGATTAGTAGTATTTGAATTTCTATTATGCTTAGAGCTATTCACGAATTTCTGAACTTTTTTGAAGGGACGTCTTTATGTAATCACATAGTTATGCTTTGACCATAAGATAGGGACTAGTCTTGACATATGAAGTATAAACTCTACCCTTTTATGGACAAGATGTAGAAAGAGTCAGACTAGTGGTTAGAGGAGTTAATCATGAGTTTTAACTGGAATCCATTTCATAAAAAGAAGCCGGAGAATAAAGCAAGTGAGCCGCAAAAAGTATCCCCTATCTCTGAGGATATTTCGCAAAACATAAAAAAACTAGCAGAAGAGTTTGGTGACAGTTCTGAAATAGTCATAAGAGAAGTGAACACGGGGATGAACAAAGACATCAGGATCGTTTCGATTTATATGGATGGGCTTGTTGATCAAACATTGGTAAACGAATTCATTATGGAATCTTTAATGCTTAATAATTGTGATTTTGATAAATATACACCAAAAGAGGCCGTCTTTAACGATCTAAGAATGAATGCTTTAACATTATCTAATGTGAAGGTCGTGAATGATTGGGATCATCTGGTCCTAGCTGTTCTTTCAGGAAATACCCTGATTATGATGGATGGCTGGAACGAGGTCATCAGCGGGGAAACACAAGGGTGGGAAGAGCGTTCGATTCAAGAGCCAACTTCCCAAACGGTTATCAGAGGACCTAAGGATTCATTCACTGAGTCTTTGAAAGTAAATGTAACGTTGATTAGAAAGAGAATTAAAAATGCCAATTTAAGACTTGAAACCTTCCAAATAGGAACAGTGTCGAGAACAAATATTTCGTTTATGTATATCAAGGGTATAGCTAAAGATGATTTAGCACAAGAAGTTAAAACCAGATTAGAGAAAATAGAGACAGATTCTATTATTGAATCAGGAAATATTGAAGAGTTTATTCAGGATCAGACCACGACTCCTTTTCCGCAGTTAATCAATACAGAACGTCCGGATGCGGCAGTAGGAAACCTGCTTGATGGGAGAGTGGTTATTTTAATCGATGGAACACCATTTGTACTCATTGCTCCTGCGACGTTTTTTCAGTTTTTTCAATCGCCGGAGGATTACTACCAAAGAGCAGACATTGCTACTCTTTTACGGTTATTAAGATTTTTTGTGTTCTTTATTTCATTGTTTGCCCCTTCGATTTATATCGCGTTGACGACCTTTCATCAGGAAATGCTACCTTTTCCTTTACTTATTAATCTTGCTGCTCAGAGAGAAGGGGTGCCTTTTCCAGCGTTCTTTGAAGCTTTAATTATGGAAATCACTTTTGAAATATTACGAGAAGCAGGGGTGCGTATGCCGAGAGCCGTTGGGCAAGCGGTCTCTATAGTGGGGGCTATTGTTATTGGAGAAGCCGCTGTCCAAGCAGGGATCATTTCCCCTGCAATGGTTATTGTGGTAGGAATCACGGCTATTTCAAGCTTTGCTGTTCCGTCATTTAATATAGGAATACCGGCCCGGATTCTACGTTTTTTGCTAATGATATCCGCAGCGACCGCAGGTTTTTATGGAATGACGTTGCTTGTCATCATGATTGTCGGTCATATGAATAGTTTACGCTCTTTTGGAATCCCTTATTTAGAACCCTTATCTCCTTTCAACCTTACAGCTCAGGTAGATACATTCATTAGGCTGCCGCAAAGGTTAAAACAAAAAATTACATTAAAACGAGATAATACTGTGAAAGCGGCCAACCCAGTGAACAAAGATGGTGATTCCAATGGCTAGCAGACGATTGGTTATGATCTTCATGTTAGTTGTGGTTACAGCTCTTCTTACAGGATGCTGGAATAGTAGGGAAATGGATGATTTTTCAATTGTCACGGCGTTAGGCATAGATAAGATAGAAGAAGAGGGAAGGTATGAAGTGACCATTGAACTTGTAAATCCGGCGGAGGTCGTTGGAGGAAAGCAATCTACTTCTGGTCGGGCTTCAACCACGACCATTTATTCAGCTAAAGGAGATACGTTAATATCAGCTATAAGGAGGTTATCTCAACAAACCCCAAGGGAAGTCTTTTTTCCTTATACTCAAACGGTGATTTTCGGTGAGGAATTAGCGAGAAGTGGAATTGAAGATATTTTTGATTTATTGGAAAGAAATCAGGAATTTCGTATAACCCCTAGGGTCCTTATCGCAAAAGACAATACCGCCAAAAATATATTAAGTATCCTTTCTCCATTAGAAAAAATCCCTGCCCAAAAGCTTGTGAAGGCGAGTAAAGTATCAGGACAGTCATTAGGGGAAACGCTGCCAGTAAAAATTATGGAATTCGTCAAAAAATTGACGAGTGATGGGATCGAGCCGCTTGCAAGCGGGGTTAGTATTATCGGGCAATCAGAAGACGGACAAAGTACGTCAAATATTGAACAAACCACTCCAAATTCCCTAATTAAGTCTGAGGGATTAGCGATCTTTAAAAAGGGGAAGCTGATTCGCTGGTTAGAAAGGGAGGAAGCGCGCGGCATTCTATGGGTCATCAATAAAATTGATAGCACAATCGTTAACTTAAGTTGTGATCAAAAACCTAATGCTATTTCATTTAATGTGACAGATACACGTACTTCTCTTCGAGCCACTGAAATAAACAGGACCCCAACGATTGATATTCATGTGAAGCAAGAAGGGGAAATTGAGGAAGTTCTTTGCAAGATGGATGTAACCAATCGAGATAAAATAAAGCAATTTGAAAAACAAATAGAAGATAATACAAAACAGGAGATCGAACGCGCAATCCAAATAGCTCAAGAGGAGAATAGTGATATTTTTGGCTTTGGCCAGGTTATCAATCGTGAAAATCCAAAATTGTGGAGAGAAATCAAAAAAGACTTTAATGATATCTTTCCTGAAATTGAAGTCAACATTAAAGTAGACGCTTATGTAATGAAGACAGGAATGAGGGCTGAATCATACAAGCGAGAGTAGAAAGATCAGTTGGGGTTATAAGTAGTCGAGAGTTGGGAGGTGCGGAAAATGGTAAAGGAAAAAATAAGTTTGCTTCAATTCTTTGTTTTACTTAATTTATTTGTGTTTGGAACAAATTTGGTTGTTGGAAGCGGTTTAGATGCCAAAAAAGATGCCTGGATTGCCATATTTATCGGTATTTTCGGGGGGATCTTGCTATTTCTTATTTACTATTATCTCTATACCCGCTATCCCAATCTATCTCTAATTGGTTACTCTCAAAAGTTATTAGGCAAGTATATCGGTGGGTTTATAGGGTTACTCTATATCCCTTTCTTGATTTATGCAGCATCAAGGGATTTGCGTGATGTAGGAGGACTCCTTGGTTCTACCGTTTTAGATAATACCCCCCACTTGTTTATTAGTGGGTTAATGATCTTTTCAATCGCCTATATCCTCTATAAGGGAATGGAGGTGCTTGCCAGAACAGCTGAAGTTTTTTGGGGCACCGTGATGATTTTGGGTTTTTTTGGAAGCTTATTCTTTATTTTATCTGGATTGGTAGAAATGAAGCAAGTGTCCCCTATATTAGAGTTTGGATGGAAGCCTGTCGTCGAAACGGTTTACACCAACACCATTATGTTTCCCTTTGGAGAAATGGTGGCCTTTACTTTCTTGCTTCCTTATATCAATAATAGGAAAAATGTTTTAAAGACAGGGGTTGCCGGTATTCTGGTAAGCGGTATTCTGATTACCTATACTACTTTTATAAATTTAGCTGTCCTTGGGGTAGATGTCGTGACTCGGTCGCAATTTCCTTTGTTGAGTGCGATTCAAGGAGTAGAAATCATGGACTTTATTGAACATCTAGATGTAATGGCGGTTCTAGCATTAATTATTGGGGCATTTTTTAAAATCGCTGTTTTTTATTATGCCGCTATTGTTGCAATGTCAGATCTATTCAAAGTAGATAACAAAGAAAAGCTGATTATACCAACAGCTATTGTCATTTTATATACATCCATTATTATTGCAGATAATTTTCCAGCCCATTTAGATGAAGGAAAATTTGCGCTTACCTCTATTTTTCCACTCTTTGCTGTGGGTTTCCCTGTCCTTTATTGTTTCATTGCTTTTATTAAAGAGAAAATGAATAAACACAAAACAGGAAGAACTAATGAAAATAAAAGTGTATAAAAGGGGTTATAAATTTGAAAGACCACATTTCTGACCGGTATGCCTTGTAAATAATCCATCATGTAGGCTGTAACCGTAACTAAGGCTAGGTTTAATATGAAGATAAACCATCTTTTAATTGTTATTCACTCCTATGAATAAGACTATTTCATTATTTATAATTCCAATAAACATAAAATATATACGGAGAGTAACTGGAATATGGGGACCCTGAAAGGTGAAACCAAGTTTGTCAAAAAATATTACATTTAAACATTTTAGATGAAATACAAAACTTGATATTAAGGGTATACATCGAGAAGTACTCCAGCGAATTTCAAAACACTTCATTGACAAGTACAGAATTAGCTTTAAGAAAGCTGAGTGATTTCTTGAGTAGCAATAATGCAGAACATACTTTCAATAACGGACAACGTATTATTTTAGCAGCTTCCGATTATGATGAACAAACGTTATCAGCGGTCGCTTGGTTAAATAGTAATAATGTTGATATATGTTGTTTTAAGCTAATTCCGTACAATATAGCCGAGGGACTATATTTAGGAATTGAAAAATTGCTTCCTCTAACTAGTTATGAGGATTACTATGTAAATTTTTTAGATGATTTAACGAATAGTTTTCCAAAGAAAAAGAGGGTTATTCGCCGGAAACTACCTAAAATTGACGACATGCTCGAGTGGGGTGTTGTAAAGCCGGGGGATATTATCACACCTAAAGGACGAAACGAAGAAGCTGTTTTAAAGGGAAATGGAAATGTAGAAGTTAACGACGAAGAACTATCAATGCAAAAATGGTTGAAAGAAATATTTGATTGGTCAAGTGTTCAAACGTATGTTATTGCTATTCATAAAGAAAGTGGAAAATCTTTATCTCAAATACGTGAAGAATATATGAAAAAGGAAGAAAATATATAGGTGTAATGGAAATAATAAAGACCGGTTAGCTAAAATAATCGTTTTAAACTTTATTACTTTGCGGAATTCATGATAAACATAATCGTTAACACTTTTATGACTTGATTTTGACTGGATATTATTCATGAACATTGATACCTTATTTTTCCTCAAGTTAACACAGTGAAGTTGAAATGCCGATTATAAAGGCGTTTTTAACTCTTATCTTTAAGTATTTATTCTACTCAGGGAATGGGCGGTATGATGTAACCTGCCCCCTAAACCCTTGATAGATAAGGATTTGTTGGTAAGGTGAGAGTGGTTTGCTAACATTTTGCTAACATTGAGGAAACTAACGGAGGCTTCTCATAAGTTCGCTGAACTTTTGGGAAGCTTCTTTTTTCATTTCTTCAGTGACATGGAGGTACACATTTTTTGTGGTTTGATCGTCAGTATGACCAAGTCGGTCCATGATTTGTTCGAGTGAGACACCTGCCTCTGCAAGAAGTGACGTATGGGTGTGTCTTAAACTATGCGGAGTTAACTCTGTATTTAGACGTGCGATAGTAAGCAGTCTTTTCATTCGGTCTCGTACATTTTTAATCACGATTGGATAACCGAAATGTCGCTCCATTTTTGCAAATATAAAGTTTGTTGAAGATCAAAGGGTAGAAAAAATTTAATCTTTTTTATAAAACCGAAACTTAAATCAGCTAGATAAGAATTCATTTTGAAAAATCTATTTTCAAAATGGATTCTTCTTATTTACCGTAAAATACCGGCTTGTGTTATGAAAGAAAAGGTGTGTTTTTTAGAAAAATAAGAAGCATGATTTTCAATTTGATGGGAATTTAGTGCAGAGGTTGATCAATATACGTTATGAAATCACTATACCGAAGTTTATGTTAAAAGAAGTTTAAAAACCTTCTAGAGCCACTTCCTAATGTTTTGACTTGAGTTTTGTCATTAAAAAACATTTCCGGAACACCAATGATTTATTAAATCAATCATTTAGTGATTGCCTTAACGACATAATAGGTACTTTTAAAAACGGGCTGCTTGTAAATCCATCTCGGTACTTCCGGTCCATATAATGTGCGTAAGCTTTAAAGATATCCATTACAACATATTGGCTATCAGATTTTAACACCCTATCGTTACTTAAAACGTAAGTATCAATCTTGGAACCACAAAATCCAATCAACTGTTTCACGTAATAAGTTTTATGTAATACAAGCTTGTTATACATTTGTTCACTCCCTGGTGGAGTATAGTTTGACTGACATTTGTATTTTCCTTCCAATTAACAACTGAAAGTAAAATTTACAATGACTTTTCTCTATTGATATGCAAGATTGATCCTTCCTTTTGTTCTCCTCATTATAATTATTTGCTCATGACTCGGTAAAGGATCTGCGTGGTCAAACGGTCAGATCTAAAACCAAGTTGGCTAAGCCAGCGTACCTAAGGTAAAAAATAACCTGTATACGCTGGCTAAGTCATTGGGTTTTGTGCTGTCCGTAACTTCCCACTTGATGCTTACGCATACGTACCTATCCTTCTACACTCGTTTTCACAAAAATTCCTTTCTTTTCAAACAAAGAAAGGAGATGTTTCAAGATGGAAACAATTTATGAGATTCAACGGATCAGACAAGTGATTTCAGAGGTGGAAGGAGGGGAACCATACATCATCCGTTCTCCAGAAGACCTGCAAAAATTGCTGCTGGGTTTATCGGGGAAGATGATCGTGAAGTGTTCTTTGTTATGTGCATGAATACGAAAAACCGTGTAATTGCTGTTCATCGTTGTCATGTAGGGTCGATCAATGCCAGTATTGTCCACCCTAGAGAAGTATTCAAAAGTGCAATCCTGAATAACAGCGCTGCCATCATTCTTTGTCATCAGCATCCTTCTCAAAACACAAATCCGTCACGACAAGACATTGAAGTAACGAAACGTCTTATTGATTCCGGACATATGATAGGTATTGAGGTACTGGATCACTTAATCGTCAATGCGGAAGCAGGATATACCAGCTTGAAAGAAAAAGGATATGTATAACAATTAAGGAAGGAGCTAGTCTCCTTCCTTTTCTTTTGGAAAAGAAAACCCTAGGCTAGGCCTATGGTTCAAAAAAGCTTTCAGCGTTGTATTAAAAAACTCCTCCGGGATACTAAACTATTTCTGGTTCGCCAACCAAAATAACAGTATAAAGGAGGAATCTTAAATGTCAAAAGATACTAATAGTTTAGCGCATACAACCTAGAATTGTAGTATCACATCGTCTTTGTACCGAAATACAAGTCATTTATGGACAAATTAAGAAATACTCCGGACATTATGTAAAAGAAAAGGTGTGGAGATCATCGAAGCAAAAGTGTGTAAATCACGTCCATATGTTAGTCAGTATCCCACCTAGTTAAGTGTGTCAGCATTTGTTGGAATTTTGATGATAGTTGATCGACACGCAAATTTGAATACAGATATGGGAACCGAAAATTTTGGTGTAAATGATATTATGTAGATACCGTGGGAAGAAACAAGAAGACAATTGAAGAATATATACGTAATCAGCTTCAAGATGATATTATCGCAGAACAAATAAGTATGATGGAATAAATCGATCCATTTACAGGTGAGGTAAAGAAAAAGAAACGGAAGAGGTAGAAAGCCTTTGAGGTCTGGCCAGTAAAAGTAGTACACCTCGCGAACCATTCAGAGAATTAAAGAGACAGAGGAAAACTTCGTTAAAATCATTCTTTCCGTATGATTGGTTATTATTTAGGTTTTTAAGAAAAACCATCATAAGGATACTAATGTATGGTGATGATGAAGGAAAGGAAGATCTTCGTTCCAAAATAAAACGCTCATTCTTGGGTACATGGGGTGGTACCCGAACAATTAGTAGAGTCATATGATCGAGTCCGAGAATTAGATAAGCTTTTAATCAAGAACTAAATTAGAGGTTGCTAGCCATACAGGAATCCTGGAATGGAGGTTTATTATGTAATAGGAGATAGTATTGCTCCAAGAACAATAAGTGAAGCGGTTGCGGCAGGTATACGAATAGGGAACAAAATTGGAAGTTTGGAAACTTCGAGAGATATAAGCTTTGAATACATTACAATAGATAATAATACAAGAGTAACCATTGGGTACCTTTTGTCGGCCATTAAACAAATAAGATTCAAATTAAGAGTAACAGAGGTTATATGATATTTATATCTTTTAATATCGGGAAACTATGAGCAACGGAAATTTTTAATGATCTTGGGAAGGATGAATCTATTAATAATAAATACCAAAAGAGACAGTTTTACCCGCCTCTTTTACAATGGTTTTCTTAATGTTTCAATGCAAAAAGGAATGTACGTAAATAATAAGATAAAGACCGTTCATCCTATAAAAAACATGGTCACTCAATTAAATCGAATCGTGACCATGTTTTTTATTCATTATTTGTTCTTTTTATTTAATGAATGTGTTTTTTTGTTATTTTCCATTGGTTTTCTTTGTCATTAACTCTACATAAAGGTCCCAGAACGCTTCTCGGTCTATATCGAATAAAATATCAACTTTTTGTGTTCCTGCGGGGAAATCCTCAGGGTTGTCAAAATCCCTGTTTCTAGATTCATGATAGCCTATAGATCTCCCGTAGTTCGGACCAAAATTTGTGTCAATGTCAATATACCGTTCTTCCATCTTTGTTACAATTTTAGGCTCAAGGAAAATGGCTGCGGTAAGGGCATCCCAAACAAAGCTTTTCCTATTCGGATCATTTTCAAAGCGGGGGCCGTGTAGATCTTTAAACATCTTGATAATAGGTGTTTCCGGTTTACTTATTATTCGATCATAGATTTCTTTCGTATAGTAGACTCTTTCGGCAATGTCGTTCGGAACCACAATTTGCTTTTTGAAAGGTGTTCTTAGGTTGATTTTTATGGACTCTGGGTCATACCACCAATTGAATTCCGCGGCGGGAGTGGTATTGCCTGGGATGTCTATGGCTCCTCCCATATAAATCACTTGTTTTACCAGGGGTACGATTTCCGGATGTGTTTTCACTGCAAGTGCTAGATTTGTAGCTGGTCCTAGTGCAAAGATTGTTACCTCGTTAGGATGCTTTTTCACTTGTTTCACAATAAAGTCAACTGCCGCCACATCTTTTGGCTTTGTTTTTGGATATCCTCCATATGGTTCAGTTCCTAATTCTAGATAGGAATCAGGGCGAGGACGGGAATATGACCCAATGTATTCTGAATTACCGAACAATTTCTGCTCTGCCTCTAGAGTTGATTGGCGATTACCCATTAAAGCTTCGCCAGCTCCTTGTAAGACTGTTATATCTTGGCGATTGATCAATTCTAATTGCCTTAATGTATAAGCAGTTCCTTCTTCAGCCCATGTATTCCCCGCAACTGTGGTAACTCCAAGGACTTCAGCTTTTGAGGAATTGGCTAACATGAACATAGCGACGGCGTCATCGTTTAGCTGGCCCATATCCGCATCGATAATCACTAGTTCTTTCCCGTTTCCATTTTCTTTTTTGGCATTTGCATTCGAAGCGATTGTATCCCTAGAAAATGTCTGTGATAGTAGAAGGATTAGTCCTGCAACTAATAAAATCGGTTTTAACCATTTTGATTTGATCATTTGCATTTAATTTCTACCTTTCTCAAATAAGATTTTTAATAGACTAAGTATTTTTTTGTTAGCCTTTACATTGTGCGTAGTAGTTTTACTGAACATTGTCTTCAGTAATATTTTCTAAATCAACAAAGTGTTCCTTCGGGACTTCCTTTCCATTAATCGCATCTAATGTAAATTTTATACTGGCATACCCCATATCAGCAGCAAATATTCCTTTCAAATCAGGGGGGGGTTGTAGAATATTGGCTGTTACATTTACCGCCTTTTCCGTTTCCTAGTTTTCAAAATAGGTACGATTTCTACTGAACCGGCAGGCAATGGCAATTGCATCAACTTTACTTGAGATCTGTTTTCTACAATACTAATTTGTTCCGGGTAGGATGTTTCCTCCTAAGCAGCCTGTACGATAAGCTCAACACCCAGTTCTTTTTCAGCTATTAGCTCCTTCTTCCATAGCAGAAAAGAATGGGTTGCTCAACGTTTTCATTACCAATCCGATACGTTTTGACTCTGGATTTCCATTTTCTTGGTTTTCGCCCGAACTTACTGGATTGGTGCTACTAACACAAGCCGAAAGTAATAGTGCTCCAATTACTGCAAGCACTAGCAAAAACGAGTAGAAGGAGTATAAATACCAAACAGTTTCTGCATGAATTGAATCTCCCTTTAAAATTTTAAAAAAACAGTTAGTCGAAATGAGCATTCAAAGGAATTAGTAATCACCTTATTATTCCGCGAGGGGAATTGTAAATCACGAAGGGACGATTACAAGATATAGATTAAATACAATTGGGCTGGTAACTAAGTAACAAGGAACTGAAGTAATAAAAAATAGGGCTAGACAAATCTAGCCCTGTAAATCTAGATAATTTATATATTGTTATCTAACATTAAAGGCAAGATCTCTATATGGTCCCCCATTCTTATAGCTCATCACATAAATTTCAGCCTTTTTGTTTGGACCATCAATAAAATTGGAAATATTAAAAATAGTGTAACCTCTGAGGCCGTTATTATTTAATTTTCCAATATAATCATCATTCCTAGACCCGGGATCATACTCATACACATAATAATTCCCCGATACAGTCATATAGGATTTAATAAGAAGTTCTCTACGGCCGGTATAAACATTAGCTGTATCATAAAACCCATAACATTCTGATTTAAGGTGACATGAATTAATCAGAAAAATACACCGAATCAGAACCATGCCCTACATATTTCCTAGCATAAAATTCTGCCCTGTTATTGGAACCGTCAACAAACTTGCCAATATTACGGAAGGTATGGCTCATATCAGTGGTATAACCCACAAAGTCATCATTATTTGAACCAGGATCATATTCCCATAATTCAAATCTAACGCCAGTTGTCCATGTTGTCATCCTAAAGTCCCCTCCAGTAGAGTGTACATTTAACGTATCCCACCAGCCATACGTTGAGTTATAGGTTAGACCATACTCTCCTATAGGATCCCAACGACCATTCCCAGCAGCATTAACTGATGAAAAAGGGGTTACTAATATAAGTGTAAAGGCAATCAAAAACAGACTAAACTTTTTCAAGAGAAATCCCTCCTTTCACGTTTCTAGACCTAATCATTAGCCGCTATTATAACTTAAGGGATAGGTTCACTAACTTATAAGACAACTTATAATGTGGTACCTACCCCCACCATATATTACAGCTATTCGCCACCTCCTAAATGTAACCATGTTTTATCGTGTAGCGTACCTAACGAAATTAAGTGAACCATATAGACTAAGTTTTTAAATTAATTAATCTTTCCCTTGGTGAAAGTGTACCTCAGATTTGGTCAGTTCTTGTAGTTATGTTTGTCATTTTTTTTGATGACAAATGTCAATTTTTGATATGGTGGGAAAATGAAAAGATCCTTTTTTTCATCCTGTGAAAAAAAGCTGGAAAATCAAAATATAAATTAGCTTGGATCTTTATTTTGGTTCTTCTCGCTTTTTTTATAAAAAGAGATTGTTAGGACAGGAGGGAGAAAATATTATTTCGGTAGATACACTGATGGGGACTTGTTCTCATTGATGGCTCGCATAAATCCTGGTTTGCCAATCACCATCGAGGCCCACACGTCACCATTCTTGCTGACCGAACCCAATACAGCCATGGATTGCTGTTCTATAAAATTTTCGGTCGTGGGCGGGAATGTAGTCTCGTGTCTCACTTCCGACTTTACAAGCCATGTCCATAGCACCGGCTTGTTTTTGAACCGCTAATTCACCGCAATGAAACTTACGGACCATCGCTTAATCACCACTTTTTTCTTCTTTCTTAGAAAGACCCGAAGCATGGGGCATCAGTCTTGGGAGTTTCGTAGTCATCCCGTCTCTTCGGGCTGTATATTTCAGTCGAATGCCATCCGAATAGAAAATGCCACCGGACGATGATTGTTGCTGCCCAGGAATATGCATTTTTATTACTTTCGGCTAGGATATCCATTCTTTTCCTTTTATCAAATGAATTTAATCACGAGACAGTACTTGGGAATTGGCAAACCTTAAAATCTTAGGGAGCAATCATCAACTTAATAAGGAAAACAATGAGAGGGCACTTGCAATCTCCAAAAGGAATTTACCTAATATGGCTTGTGATAACAAATCAGCTTCTATACCAATCTAAATGGGCAAAGGGCCAAATATTGACTTGATAGGTCACACATTGATGTTTTACCCATATCTACGTTCAGACTCTTGAATTGGATAATCATTCGCACTCATATCCCGGCGTTTCATTAAGCCTTCATCGTCAAATTACCAGTGTTCATTTCCGTGTGTCCTCATCCATTGCCCCGTTTTAGCATCACACCATTCATATTCGAAATGGACAGATATCCGATTCTCTGTATAGCACCAAAGCTCTTTCATCAAGCGTAATCAAGTTCAACAATCTGGCAGAGTAATGAACAAAGCCCAATTTCTCAATTTTAATACTGAGATATTGGGCTTCTTATATTGGGATTTCCTTAAGAAGGGGTAGTACCAACTTTTTGACATATTTCACGCGTTAAGCCTGGATTTAATACAACGAATGTTGCATATTGAAATTAATAAAATATTTGTTGTATTAAAGGGGATAGGTGTAATGGACATGTATAGTGTTGACGAAGTGTTTAAAATTGTTAAAAAGCTATAAAATCACGACACACAAAGAAAGCGTTCGTAGATGGTTACGTCAAGGTGTTCTCAAAGGAATAGCACCTTCTTCTCGCAAAGAGGGATGGCAAATTCCTAAAGAGGCGTTAGATGATTTTCTTCTACAGCGTCTAACAGAAGGATATACAACAGATGTTGCAAAAGAATCTAACACAACAATTGTTGAGAAAGAAGTAGAAGAACGTATTCGTGCCGAAATGTGGATAGAGCTAGCCAATAAAAACATTTGGGAAGGGCATGTGGAGCTGAAGAAAACACGTATCCATGAATGTATCCAACATCGTTACTATTCGAAAGAGCTTGAAGCTGTGGTTTGGCAGCGATGTGTAGCAAATAGCCGAGCATACAAGAAACCCCGTATTTTCTATTTGCTTGAAGCGTTTGGCTTTGAGGGAAAACGCCTTTTATTTGATAAGAATTTTGAGGATCTAGAAGAACAGGTGGTTTTCGCGCTTATTGAGCATGTACGGCTTTATAATTCACGTTAAAGTTAAAATTATTAACTCAAACTTCCCACCTAGATAATTGCAAGTATTCATTGTGCTCCTTAGGCTATGCTTCAGTTTAATAGGATCCTTGATAAAGTGTTCGTTGATATACAACAAACACCTCATTCTTTTGTATAGTGGATTTGTCAATACACTACAAAACAGAAGAGGTGCTCCTTAATGATAGAGTATAATGATCAAAAGAATCAACTACGATTTAAAGTCTGTTTTTAATGAACTACAAATGTCTAAACACCTTCGAAAAGCCGAAAACAAAAGAAATTTGGTTTTACATCTCTGTATTGTTTCATCTTGTGTTTTGTTTGATCTTTCAACACAAATTATTGGTTTACCCTTCTACAATCTAAAAGCATTGACAAACGGAGCTCAGGATATAAACGTCGTGTAGAAGCATTAGAATCTGCTTGGAATACCAAAGATATCAAACTGAAAACAGAAAATAGCTTGTCTTAATTTTCCCAATGGCAAGAGTGGATCAATAGACTAATGTTGTTTTAGATTTGAGTTCAGCTATACAACCTTAATAGGATTAAACCGATGAACCTGACATTTGTCATTAAAAAAAGTGACATTCATAACTACAAAAAACACGTAAATGTACGATAAACTTCCAATAGTTCAATGAAGCTCAGTTTAAATTTCTATTTTGCTCAGAAAAATACGACAAGAAATGAAATAGAAGGGATCCCTTGTAGGAAATTTGTGTCCGAGAATATAAATCAACACACTGATGCTTGATTGAACCAAGTAATTTTAAAACGATTGAGGAGAAAAAAATCAGTTTGTTTTTGATGGCACTGACCCTAGTGGTTCCATTTTTTTCAGCTGATGCTGCGGGGAACTGTAGTTGGGAAAGAGTAGGAAAAAAGTGGTTCTATGAAACTACGTGTTCTGGTGGGGTTACATGTTATATGACGTCATATGTAAGGTCTAGGTGGTCATATCACCTCGTATAAACGCTAATTTTGATTTATGGGAGTATGAGTCATGGTTCTAATCCTGATGAATTTGTGGGTAGTTTTAATGATCACTACCATATTTTCAGAAATATTAATAGGTTTGTTGATGGGCCCAATAACCGAGCAGAATTTTATCTTGTTTCAACTGATAGGGAAGCTATTGGTAATGTGGCATACTTTTATGATTAAATAAACCTCAATGGAGCCAGATGGAGAGGAGCTAGGAAGTTATTAATATAGGATAACATTTTGATTCGTATCGAAACTGATGGATATACCACATAATATATATCACCCTCTTTTCATATAGGGCTGGATTTGTCCAGGCCTATTTTTACACGATAATAAGTAATTATCTTTCCTATCAAATTTGGAATATGGTTCCATCAACAAGGAATATCGAATTGGTAAACGGATAAACCATAACAGATGCTGTAATCTTTTATATGAGTAGAGTTAAACATATTTATATATATTGATCAGGATAGTATTTCCGAACTTAAACAAGTAAATGTGGTTCTCTCACCATTGGAATTTTACCTGGTGATGCTGACCTTATGTATGCTTTTAGACTATCGCCGTAACTTCCAGCCGTTAGAAAGGAGAAAACGATGTCAACCAAGATGAATAGTAATGAATTTATTAATTTAAGTATAGGTGTGGCATTAGGTGTAGTATTTGGCATTATCATTGAAAATATTGTAATGGGTATCGGAATAGGTATTGCAGTTGGTATAGTAATCTACTTGGGTAGAAAAAAGAAATAATGATGATTACAACTTAATCCCCTAATATCGGCCGAATATTAGATCAGATAACGGCAAACGGAACGTTTTCCATAACTCAGTAGGAAAATATGACATTTGTCATTTGGAAACATGACAAACATAACTACAAATACCCTATGGCTTTTAGGTATACTTACAAACAAAGGAAAAGGGATTTTGACTTAAAAATGTTAATCTTCTTTTGTAGCATTGTCTTTCTAAATACTCCTTGGTCACAAAAACCAGGGATCACCGACCAACAAGGGATTTTAGCCTGGTCTTCAAAACCAGGTTTTTTTCTTTAAAAGAGCGGTTTGATAAACGTGATGGCTTTATGTATTATGTAATACTAATTTTGTCTAAAATACTTAATTGGTTCACCTCTCCACTACCATCAAAAATACCTATCCACCCAACTCCGATTGATTGATCCTTACCTTTAGTTAAAAACTCGCAAAGTGAAGGAGGAGAATGTGCATGCAAAACGCTCCCCTAAACCATAAAGGGCGTTTCGGTCCATTCGGGGGTCAGTATGTTCCCGAAACTTTAATCTCTGCACTAAACCTTCTGGAAGAAGCTTTTGACGAAGCAATGGCAGATGAAGATTTTAAAAATCAACTTCATTCCGAATTAACCCATTATTCAGGTAGGCCGACACCGCTGACGTTTGCAGAAAACACAACAAACCACTTTGGAGGCGCTCAGATTTATCTTAAACGGGAAGACCTGAATCATACAGGTACCCATAAAATCAACAATGCAATTGGACAAATTTTGCTCGCCAAACGCATGGGAAAAACGAACGTTGTTGCTGAAACAGGAACCGGTCAACATGGTGTTGCAGTCGCAGCAGCCTGTGCGAGGTATGGGTTAAAGTGTAAAATATTCATAGGTGAAAAAGATATTGAACGACATCCTTTTAATGTCTTACGTATGAAGCTATTAGCGGCAGAAATCATCCCGGTTAATAGCGGTCGTCAAACATTAAAAGATGCGATGAATGAAGCCTTCCGATATTGGTCGGGAAAGATAGTCGACACCTTTTATTGTATCAGCACAGCCCTGGGAGCTCACCCTATCCCTTCTATCGTCCGGGAATTCCAAACAGTTATAGGAGTAGAAACGAAACAACAACATTTTCTTGCAGAATGGAGAATGCCGACGAAAATTATAGCCTGTGTTGGTGGAGGGAGTAATGCATTAGGGATTTTCTATCCGTTCCTGGACGAGCCTGTTAGTCTAATCGGGGTAGAAGCCGGTGGATATGGAATCGAAACAGGAAAACATGCTGCTTCCATTACGACAGGTTCAATCGGAGTCCTCCACGGTGCAATGACGTATTTAAATCAAGATTGTACTGGGCAAATCACTCCTACTTACTCCTTTTCATCAGAATTTGATTATCCAGCGGTTGGACCTGAACATGCCTACCTTGCACAATCAGGACGAGTCACTTATCAAACCATAACCGACCAGGAAGCACTTCAGGCATTGTCGTTTATAGCAAAACAAGAAGGCATACTTCCAGCTATTGAAAGTGCACATGCTCTTGCTCAAGCTTTTAAAGAAGCTAGTAAAATGGCACTGGATGAAACCATAGTGGTCTGCTTATCCGGACGAGGCGACAATGATATTAGATTAAACTGGTTTAGAAGAGAGTGAGTGAACATACGTAAAACCAGCTCAAATACACTATTTAGGGTAGAAAAACTAATCCAAAAAAAGTTGAATTAGAGCTACTTTAATGTTTTTTCAAAAAGAAGTCTCCTTCTTGAGGGAGAGACCGAATAGATCATGTTTTATATATTTATATTTGAACCCTTTTCAAACAATTGAAATTTCACGTACCGTACTAAACTATAATTTATATAGATACGTTCCAAAAATGGATTCCCCTCTTTACACCAGAACATGATCTAAGGAATGCGACACCCGAACAATGTGATTGCTCTACGAACATGATGTATCCAATCTCAGTGTGTATCTTTCTCAGGAAAATCAGAGTGCCTATGTAATCTTCGATCAGGATACTACCAATCTGGCCAATCGAACGTCCAGCCGAAAACGGGTGACAGTCAAGGTCTTTTTGCAGCAAGAAGGGGAAGAATGGACTGTCAACGATTTCCAACAAACTTATGCTGAACCTTTATAAGTCCTGGCATCGGTATACGCTGTTAATACGATAAGGGAACACGAAAGGAGGTGTTTCGATCGTTTGTCGTAAAGAGATCGCAATTTCCATCATCGATGAAATCATGAAAATAGGAGGTTTTTTTCAATGAAACAGGGATACTTAACAATATCCAGAAAACGGTCGGTTGTTTTATTTTTCCTGTTTGTACTGACGATCGCCTATCTTTCAAGTGGCCGTACTACAGCTGCAACTGATGAGGTCCAATGTCAGAAAACGACATCGCCCGTGACCCTTTCGGCAGCTGATCCGACCGAGTATGAAGTGGTGGGCTGGCTCTGCTATCGCGGTACATTAAAAGGAAAAACGATTCAGGTACTGGTTTCTGGCATCACCTACGATCATCATTACTGGGATTTTCCTTTCAAACCACAGAATTACTCTTATGTTCAACATGCGACCGATGCCGGTTACGTGACATTCAATATCGATCGTATTGGCGTCGGACAGAGTGACCGTCCTCCAGCAGACCAGGTGACGGTACAGTCCGGTGCTCATGTTGTTCATCAAATCGTTCAAAAATTAAGGGAAGGCAACGTTGCAGATACCAGGTTTTCTAACATTATCTTAACGGGTCATTCCTTCGGCTCTTCGATGTCTTTATATGAGGCATCCACTTACCAGGATGTAGATGGATTGATTCTATCCGGGATGATGCATGAGGTAACTACAAAAGGCTACTCCCTGCTTTCGAATCTGTATCCCGGACAGTCGGATCCGAAATTTTTAGATGCCTATCTTCCTGCCGGATACTTCACAACACAGCCAGATACACGTGGAGATATGTTTTACCATCAGGCGGATGGGGATGTCATTTCACTGGATGAAGAACTCAAACAGACGGTGACCTCAGGTGAGCTTAATTCTTTAACCGATGCTCATACAGAAGCGATTTCAAAGAAGATAAAGGTACCGGTCTTAATTGCGATCGGGGATAAAGATATCATCTTCTGTGAAGAGGAAGGAAAGCTTTCCTGTGCAGATCGTCAAACTGTTTTGAAACGGGAAAGCCCGTATTACTCACCGGATGTTCCTTTGGAAGCGTTCGTCTTAACAGGAACCGGGCATAACCTGAACCTTCATCCGGATGCCGAAAAATGGTTTTCCTTTGCCGGCGACTGGGGGCATAAATATGTCGGCAACACGACTTCAACGAAAGAGTAGGGGGCCTCACCCCCTTACCTATGGGGATGCTACCGTCCACCCTGCTTATGTAGTTGCTCTATTATTTTACATACTATGAAAATATCGAAGGACAAGCATAATGAACGGTGCTGGCAGTACATCTTCAAACTGCCGAAGAAGGCCACTGTGAAAAAGGCGATCGCCTACCTTGAGCAACATCAGGCATTCTGGGAAGCGCTAGCGGAAAAACAAGAGGACATCACATTCGCGAATCAAGACGATCGCTGGTCCGCCGCTGACATCCCGATTCTCCTCACCAACTGGGAGAAAGCAAGACGTTGCGTCATCTACCGGGAACCCACCAAACCGAGCGTACAACCAATGACCAATTGACGATGGCGCTCACGACCTATTCCTTTCAAGCCATCGTCAGTGGGCATGATGACACCTACAGTTTACCATAATATTTTCGTAATCCATTTGAAAGGGTAGAAATCCCCTAGATACAATAATTTCTCGTTGTTTACATAACATTTATTATACCAACCAATAAAAAATAAAGAAAAATTATCTCTATACCTAAGTATGCTTGGGATAGTGAGATGGAATTTTTCATTTATATTGAGTTATGGTTGAAAGTTTATTTCAAGGTTTTACAGAATATTTAGGTGGAGAGTATCGGCTATCTTTTTGTTTTCCTTGTCCAATATCATATGTAAGGGAAAACTAAATATCCCATCTAAGACAGCTGTAACCATCTAAATAAAAAAATAGTTTACTCATGAGTTTTGTGTTTTTTTATATTTTTTCTGTCATTCTTTTAACCCAACTACTTAAAATGGAATAGTGTGATTTTAAATTTGAGTGGATTTTAATGGAAACTTCTTCGTTATAGGTATGTACCGTTAGGTTCCGATCGTCCACCATCTTTAGTGCTTGTATTGCCTCTTCATCTGTAAATAGATTGATTTCCCGACTACTCCGTATGACACCTTTAGGTGAACCTACATCGATTCCCTCAATATCATATAAGAACTGTTTTGCAGCTTTCCAGCAAGCTTCAAAAGTAAATTCGAATCGTTGTATGGAAGCATCTCTTTCAACCGAATTCGGAGCTTCGATTATGACCAATTCATAAAAGGCATTTAGAGCCTTTTCTGCAGAAGTTAATCGTTCTTGAAGTCTTTCCATAAAATCCCCTCCCTTTTTACATTTTGTTTTAGCGCATCACTTGCATCTTTTAAATTGACGACGTCTACGTGGTAGGGAATAGTAGATTGTTCAATTCTCTCTGTGATTTCTAACCATTTAGACGAAGATAGTGGTGTGATCGTTTCAATTGCGATGTCGATATCGGAGCTTTGCTTTTCTTCCTTTCGAGCCCAGGATCCGAACAAGTAAATTCTTACATTTTCATCGTGTAAAGAGTCAATAAGTAGATTTTTTAATTGATCAAGTATCTGTTTACGCTCCACCATTTAATATCTACCCCTTACCGCTATTCTATTATCAATTATACCATACGAACCGATATATTTAGCTCCAACGAAAGAAAGAACAGTTTCCTAAAATAAAGAACAAGAACAGGTAGGTGTTATTCTTCGAAAAGTACCCTATTAACCTCCATCATAAAATATCCTTACTATAATCTTTAAGTGAAACTTCTATAATCTGGCCTTATACGGTACAGTTCAGCAATATAAAAGAATGCCATTTTTCTTTAACAGGTTCTATTTTCAATCGCAAACATTAGAAAATGTCAGTCAAAATAAGTGTCAAATTGCTGGTGTATGTGACACTCGTTTTTTATTATTGTGGAGCGATTTATATAAGATTTTTCTTAAGTTTTGTTTACAAAATGTATATCAATTTGCAGTGCAGAATAAAACTAATGCTTGTTATATGTACCATTTTTTTCGTATCAAATCTTAAGATATTGAGACAAATATATGATGAAAGGGGTGCTGTATAAGGAGGTAAATAAAAAACGTTTTGATAATGGAAAAGTGATCCATGTTCTTTAACTATTTTGGAACAACCAATTATTTAATAATAAAATGAAGGATTTATCTGGGACTTATTCCGCAATCCTGCACATTTTCTTGAATATCGTTTTTCAAACTTAAAAGTTTCATTTATTCGTCACGCATAATACATTTTACTCTTTCATGTAATTCCTTTATTTGTCTTTCTCTTCTCTCTCTATTTTTTCGATTAATTTCTTCTTGGGGAGTAAATTTTACTATACCGGTGACAGTCTTAAAAGGGATAACTTTAGCTTTTTTACTTCTTACCATTTGGCAATTCTCCTTCGGAACGATTTTCAGAGTTAAGAACTTCATGGATCTGATTTGTATAATACCTAACATCACTTCTTTTTAAAGACTCCAATAATTTTCAATTCATAAATTTTTTTAAATTCAATATATGTAAGTGACATGTTTACCCTCCTGGAGTGAATTTAAAAATTAAGTCTATGTAATGTGTTATTAACCATATATTTTTTGTTATAATCTTTTTAGGACAACCATATAGGTGCAGAGTGGACGGTCAAAATCCCCTCGAAAGGGGGTGATTTGATCGTGAGCAATAGTGAATTCGACTTAGAGACAGCAACGTTTATGATTTTGTTGATCACACTAATGATTACTTTCCAAGACAGAAAAAAGTAATCCACTCTGCCTCCCAAGCTGCGTGGATTACTTTTTCTGTGACCACCTAATGATGGCTTGACCGTCTTTCGAGCGGTTCTATATGGTTGTCTCCCAAGCTATATAGACTATAGCTGGTTTTTATGTTATGTCATTTCTACTTATATTATAACCAAATTATACTATAAAATAAAGACATAACAAAATTTAATTGGCCTTTTGTTGCTTGAGGATAGTGTTAATGGCATTACTCCCAGGTATCTGAGGAGCTCTATCTGATCTTGAGAATAATGTTTGAAAAACAATATTCTTTTCTTCTCCATTTATATCAGCTTCCTTCTCTTCAAGAAGAGCTAAAAACGTAAGTTAATAGGGGTCTTTCTAAAGTATCATTTGCTAAGTGATAATTGGAAGTAGATAGCTTTATAAACCAATTCACCAAGAGGCATCCAATAGAAATAATTACGGTTAATATAAGTGTGAATTTTAGAGAGCAAACATAAGGACCTCTTTCATAATATGTAGGTTCAGTTGAAAAGACTTGATTCCCAGTGAAAAGTTACCTTTCACTGATAAAAATAAAACACAGAAGTACAGTAGTAACTACATAATGCCTATATGATTGTTCCCACGACAATTATAACAAAAGAAAAACTGATATTAATGTGAAACAACCATTAATTTTAAGAATTGCTGATTTTAAAAAAACATTCTGATAGATATAAATTTACCAATTATAATACTCTTCTTCTTTTAACTCAAAAATTTCAAGGAATAGGTCGAAAATTTCTTGAGCAGTTTGGTATCCACCACAATGTTCTGAAGAAATACATACCGTAATGAGATCCCAAGCTCCTTCATCGTCATACTGTTTGAATCGATTTAAGTGCCTTTTGATATATTCATCACTATATCGATAAGGGTTCCCATTAAAATTGTTCTCTATATTATGGTAAGCATGAAGGTTGAAAAAATCCAAGTCCAAGTCTAATACTAAGCTCTGATTTTCTGGTCGAAAAAACTCCATTCGATGCTCATTTTCAAAATGATTATAAGTATACGAATGAATGACTTCATTAGGAGGTCTGTCATAATGTATACATCTTTTATGGTTCCGGTTTCTTCAGCGGCTTTAATAAAGTCAAAGATATGTAACTTTTCACCCTTTACTCCAGAATATGGCCCTTTAATTTAACAATACAGCTGAAGTTTAAGTGTCAAAAGAAAAACCCAATATTAATACAGGGTTTAATCAAACTTTGTTTTAAATTATCAATCTTTTTTTAAATTATCAAACTTTATTTTAAATCAATAGAAAATAAGATCTTCTTCATCTACCTCCTTTTGTATTGCAATTCTTCTATAAGCTCCACTGTGTATCGGCCATTCAATGTCACTCTGCCCTCTCCACATCCAAACATTCGGAGGGTGCCCAGAAGGATTTAATAATATGAATTCCATTAATTCACTAAAACTTTAAGGAGCATAAATGTTTCCAAACACTTCACTATTATATTTTTCCATACGTCTCTCCTATATTAGAATTATTTTCTAAGGTAAACTCTCACAAGCTAGTCCATCATTATCATTTCCATCTAAACGATGGGGATCACTTGAGCCTGATGCTTCCATAAATGCCTGGGCTTCTTCATGAGTATCAAAATCACCACAATCACGGTCAGGGCCATTAGGATCATACTTTAAATCGGTTGTAGTGTCAGGTTTCTCCTTTTCTGGTTCAGACTTTGACTCTTCTGAATAATGATATCCATGGTCATGGTCTACATGAGCATATCCATCAATTGACCAAACTCCAATTTTCTTCTTTATAGCTGTCTCTTGCACCTTATGAAATTGATCAAGCATAGTTAAATCATTATAAAGATAGGCGGTACGCGCCAGACCCTTCCACAGTAGTTTTTCTTGAATGGTCTCACCATCAATGTATAAGTAGGCAAGTAAACGTCCATATTTATCACGTTCTTCAGTACCGACTTTAACACCGACTTCCTTGCCGGTTAACGTTTCTTTTACAAATTTAGATGCTTCGGGTCCAAAGGGTTCTACTGGTTTGTTTGGATGAACTGTTTCAGGTGTATCGATTAATAAAAGACGTACATCTTCTTCTTCCCCTTGAAAGAGTATTTCGATCGTATCACCATCGACCACCCGAGTTACTTTTGCTGTTGGGAGCTTTTCCTTTTCGTTATTCTTTGTGGAAGTTTTTTTATCTTCTGATGCCCCCTCCTCTTGATTTGATACAGGTTTCTCTTGATCTGCAGCTTCTGTTTGTTTATCGGTATCATTTTCTACTTTCTGGCCACTGTCTTCAACAGTGCCGCACCCTGCCAGAATCATGATTCCAATAACGAGTAGTAATTTTTTATACATCATCATCACTTTCTCCTTTGGTTAGTTTGGATATAATCAATGATTTAAGCGGTATGTTTCTTCGCTCGGCTTCATTTTGTAGTTCGGTGTAGAGCTCTTCAGGTAGATCAATCGTTCGACTGATATATTGAGTCTTTAATTGGATATATTGCTCGTCGAACTCAACTCTTCCCTGAGTTATACTGCCATTTAATAGTGAAAACTCTTCTTCAGTACCTGGTATTCGACCCTGCCTGCAACGAACCAAGTAATCGCCGGTAGCTTGCTCATAAATTTGGATATTTTTTTCACCTAAGTATTTGATAAGTTTATATAGGATTTTATAAGTTGCATGATCTTTACTTCGCGGTATTGAAAATTGAAAATGGATAAATCCCTTTTTTCTTTCATATTGAATTGGTGGCCATGGTTCCGATCGATAAGCGAAATTTACTTTATTTATGGTACTGCCATCATTGGTAAGAAGAATAACCGGTTCGGTGTTTATTACTCGGACGCACTGCCCCTGGACTTCAATAATTTCAAATAATCGCAACCCATTCGCATACGTTTTTAGTTTCTTCCCATAATGAGCGGATCTCCTGGTATGCTCTCCTCTTTTCATTTTTTCTTTAAAACGTAGGCATTCTTCCTTTTTAAAACGTCTCTCCATTCTCTTACCAACTTGGATCAGATCACTATCAATCTTATTGTTTTTGGTTAACTGATTTAGGTATTGTGGAGAAACACCAATGAATTCGGCAGCCTCCCTAAGCGTTAGCTTATCGGTATGGTACATCTGTTTTAGAAACTCATAAACTTCAGGTCTAAACCGGTATCCATTATCACGTCTGTACGTATCTGGGTTAACCGGTAGAATGACATTCGTTTTGACTAAATGATGAATGACCCTTTCTGACTTTTTTAACTTAGCAGCTAGCTCTTTTAATGAAATATACAAGTCTTCCACTCCTTTTTATGCAGCATTAAAGCAGTTTTTGATATTCATAGAGTAAGAATGACTGTCCCTATTTTCGACTTTACCGATCAAAATTTCTTTTGCTTTTTCATCGATTGTGTAAAAGAGACGTACTCGCTTGCACTTAATACGTTTAATGTTTTTATCCAGGTTTAAGGATCCAAAATCGTATTCAGTTGGGCGAGGTTCTTTTTTTAAAGTGTTAATGGCTTTGCTTAATAGTTCTGTTTCTTGATTTGAAAGTTTTTTCATCTCTTTATTCACTCTTTTACTTGCTAAACGGACATTATACATTTTCATTCGCCACCTTTTCCTTGTATTGAATGAACTCTGGGTATTTACCCTCAAACAGCCATCGAACTATATATCTCACAAAGATTAATCCGGTTACTGTACCTTGGATGATTTCTAAGGTGCTATCAAAACCTGTTTTGATATCGATTGCGCTTTGAAAAAGAAGATAGAATCCAAATAAGTAACAATACCACATGGATGCTTCTATAGCGATTACACCAAATCGATTCATGGACTGCTTCCAATAAAAATCATCAGAACCTTCTATGTAATCCCCATCCTGATTAAAAATCTTGTTTAATAGAAACAAAATGAAATACTTCATACTCCATATAAGAATAGTAAATAAGAAACCACCTAACCCTAAAAATAAAAACAACTGAGTAATGTTGTTTACGACAATCCAAGCATTATCGATCCATAGAATTTTTGGGAGGTTTTTTTGAATAGAGTTAATTTGATCTAGCTGGAAATAAATGGACAGGTAAATTATCAAGACTGGAAAACTAAGGTAATTGAGCAATTTAAAACGATTGTCAAAAATTTCAATAAGCTGTCTGAAAAAATTGGTATTCATTTTCAACCCCTCTTTCATTTCTGTTATGGATAATTCTACCACTCTAATACACATATAACAAGTCATAAAATAATACGATTTAAATTAAACTTATATGATATAAATTTAAATAGAAAAATAACGAGTTTTTCATTTACATATTCATATAACATCATCTATTATGTGTTACTATAAGATTATGAAATGTAAAACCAAAATCAGGGAATCGAGGTGAATCTGATGAATGAGTTACAAGTCATAAATGAACAATATGGATTAATTAGAAGAGAAGACTTTTTGCGAGAGGATTTGTACATAAAAATTTCGGAACACGGATTTCAACATACAAACTGGAGCAAAGTTCCGGATGAACTGTTGGTTTATTTATTTCTTCATGACAGCCCCATTTTAAATGACAAAAGGTCAATCAATACCAAAAAAGAATACTTACGTGATGTCAATCACTTTATGAAATTTACAGAGTCTCGTGGAGGTCTTCGATCGCTGGTCCCGGAAGAAGTGGAAGCTTACCAAAATCAAGTGGCGAACCAATATCGCCCCTCAACCACCAGGAAGAAATCGACTGTAGTGAAGCAATTCTTAACCTATCTATATAAAAAAGGTGTGCTGCAGCAGGATCTTACCACTCAAATGAAAAAAACGGCTGTTCCGAAAAAGCAACTGGTAAATAGAGACCTGCATGAACATGAGGTTATACGATTATTGGAGCACTTCAAACAAACCGATTGGTTTGGGTTTACGATATGGTTTACCCTGGTTTCAACTGGAATGAGGATCGAGGAGGTGGCGAATGCGGAGTGGAATAAACTTTACTTTGATCATGAAGTGGGAGCTCATATCTTGTATATAACAGGAAAGGGCGAGAAAGTACGTCCGGTCGTCATCTACGATGAAGTGTTAGCAGCTGTTAAAGAATTACGTCTTCGAAGAGGTTTTTCGGATGAACTGTATGAAGGGGATTCTTCACCATTTTTACCGAAGCCAAACGGACGTCATTATACGGCAAAGTATTTAAGTAAAGAAGTAACAAACTTAATCCAGGCGACAAAAGACAAATTCCCATTCATCGAATTTAGAGAAAACAGGATCACCCCGCATACTGCAAGACATTATTATGCCGAGCATCTTTCCAGTCGTAATGTTGAGATTAAAGCGATAAAGGAAGCTTTGGGCCATTCTTCCATTGTTACCACTAACAATTATTTGCGTCGAAAAAATCAACTTAAGGATCATGCTGGTTTAAAGGTAGGAAAAAATTTTTTTTAAATATAAAATGATTTTGAAAGGGGGTGTTACTTTTGAATGAGACAAGAAATTTGAGAATAACAAGTATGAATCCAAATAATCCGGATGAAAAATTAGACATCCAGTTATCAGGAGCGGCAAATACAGATGTGGACCTAATCATTGAAGCGATACATAAACTCATACATAGCATTGATGTTAAACATGCATCCAGTGAAGATTACCATGATTTTCAATTATACATGAAACAGATCCTCTTTAGTGTAGCCGAAAATTTAAGCATTGAAGGCTGGTCTGAGATGCTTACTGAAGATGACCGTATCTATAATGAAGAAACTGATTCGGATAGTATCACAAACATTGGAAAGATTAAGATTCTAGAAGCCTTTCTACAACAATATAAACGTTAAAGAGCCTGTTTTAAACTAACGAATTCTGTTTTGGGATTAGAATTCGAAGCCAAAATCACAAGCAAATCACACATTTTTCACATATGAATTCACAAGAAAAGAGCTCGAATTTTGAGCTCTTTTTCATTTATATACAGACGAATATTCTATTTAAGTCAGCAATAGGTAAGCGTTTGAAGTTATCTCGGGCTTTTCCCCTGCTCCGTACGGAGTGCTAGTTTCCCAGAATTCGGCGCTCCATCTAACAATATGTACTAGATTATAAGTTCCTTGTTACCCTTCGAGACGGGATGGTTCAATGCTATCCAATTTACATACCTTACGGTATTGATTAATCTTGTTTAGCATCGGTTGATTTAATCCCAACTTATTGAGGAAAAGGTTAATCCTTTCATCATCCTTCATATGAATTAATCGGTGAACATCTTCATGGAGAATGCGAAGATTATGAAACTGGTCGCTTCCTCCGAGATGTTTCGGGATATAATGGACATTATAGGCGAACAAATACTGGCCAGTAATCTCACATTTCCCCATCTTCATACTGTATCGGCTAATCCGATTATCCAAGTATTCCACACTTCGATTGGGCAGTGTTGCCTTCATCAAAAGACTGACTTCTTTTTGTATATCTGGTCGAAGTTTTTTAAATAGGCTCTCTCTACCTTCATAAGTGTAAAGCGTAAGCTTTGGGCTGAAGTTCAACGCGTTGACAGTCGTTACATTACCGATAGGAAAAAGATACGTATCTCTTATTCTGATGGTTTTCGTCCCTAAGCTGAAAAGCTTTTTATACATAGGTGGAGGATTAAAAGGATGTTCCTCTGTGCCAATCTGTTGAAGGCGGCTATACAAGAATGGTTTTAAATCAAAGGCAAGACGTGAGAACTCTAGGTTAACATGCGTCGCTCGGTTGAAGTAGTTGTGAATTCCTAATACAAAACTATTAAAGCGCACTCGGAGGAAAAAATAATGGAGAAAAAACTAGACGCTATCCTTGAATATCTAGAATTATTAAAACAAGGTCAAGCCCGTCTTGAAGAAAAAATGGATAATCTTTCTTCAGAAACGAGAAGTGGATTTAAACATGTTGAAGAAAATCTAGAAGGCTTGATGACAGCTACCCGGTTACTATGCCTATATGCAAACATTTGAAACGACCGTTTGGATCCCTTATGCCTTTACGATGGGCCTATTCCTACCATTGTTATTGTTTGGAGTAGCCATATTTAGAAAAAACGCGCTAAGTAAAAATACATAAATTTGTAATAAAAAGTTTAGGTAAGATGATCTTCTCGGAACCAATATATCCCGTTCTTCTATCAATATTTCTATTAAGATTGAAGGATATCTTTAAAAAAAGGGATAATTACTGAAACTTAAAAATAGATGATACGTATAAACATAATAATTGGAAGAACCTACAAAAGGAGTGGTTCCTTGTCTGATAAGAAAAAAGAAACAGGCAAACTAGGTATCGGATTGTGTTTAGGTGTAGCATTTGGAATCTCTTTTGGGGCACTGATGGATAATACAGGCTTTGGAGTTACAATAGGTATGACGCTTGGAGTAGTAATCGGATTATTTATGAGTAATAAAGACAATAAGAAATAGCACTACATCAGTCATTGCTGTACTATGATAGTAATTTTCATCAGTTCTTAAGAAAGCAAGTCATAGTTTCATAAAATAGACTACCCTTTCAATTTGAAAGGGTAGTCTATTTTATGATGAAAAGAGTTTGCTCCACCATGATTTCTTTTTTGAAGTAGCAACCTCCCGTCTTGCTGAAATATAGTCATCTATTCGCTTCGCTCGTTCTTCTTGCCCACCCAAACGCTTCATAGCAAGAAACAACGTCAAATAATAGAAGAGAACCATTCAAAATGGAGAAACGGAAACATAACAGGCGTTATGTTTATGGAAATGTTAGAACTGAAGAAAAACACGTTTTATAAAATAATGAAGGAATATGAAGGAGTAGACAGAATGTAACATATTGAAAAATTTTTGCCCTGGTCATGTTAATAAAAATGACTTTTAGGGGGAAATGGCGGCAAAATTGTCGGATGCTACCTTTACCCCTTTTAAAATGTCTCGTTCCCAATCCTCCTGGTAAAAACATTAAACAATACAAACACTAAATTCTACGTTCCCTCCCCGAAAAATAAGCTGAATTTTTATTCATGTTTGTCTTTTGTACAATACTGTATCCAATGCACACACCATTGAGATAGCTATCACAAAAGAACTCGATACCACACCGATACGCAGGTTATATTCAGCGATGACCTCTGCTCCTAAAAATTGAATAGCCACATGATCTTGCAAGACCGATAAAGTTGCAACGTACCTAGCCCTATAGAAATAGCTAAGGTAAATCCACTTGGCCATCGGTCTACGTCCTTATGTTGATGAATTAACTCCCTCTAAAACCTTCTGACTCCTCTCCCCTTCCTTATTTTTGTTTTAATAATTCGCAATTTCCCAATTTACAAATGACCTTACCACACTTAAAAGACAAAAAAATAATGATTTATATTAACCCTTCACTAATGAACCACAAATCACTAATGGTTCACCACTTCTTTTTTCGAGGATCTTATAAATTAAGTTAAAATTAGAACAAAATGTTTAATTTTTATTATGTCATCCGATTGTTTCCGTCTTTTGAATGTATTGGAATTTTACAAGTTCTGCGAAAACTGTTCCAGTAACATTTATATTTATGCAAAAGATAAAAGTTGTAAGGTCGAACGACTGCCAAGCTTAGTTTCTTTTCTGATAAGTCTTCACTGTCGGTATCTTATGATTGTGGTAGAAGGCGAACATTCAATGGAGGATAAGATTTTTCTTAAAAAGTTGTTAAAATCGACTGATTCTCATCAAACAAAAGTTATACAGTGAACTCTTAATTTTAGATTAAATTACAGGTGGTCCCCATTAAATACTTGTGATTTTTTATTTTGGAGAGGGGAATCCGTTTTCGGACAGGATCTTATATAAATTATAGTTTAGTACGGTACGTGAAATTTAAATTGTTTATAAAGGGTTCAAATATAAATATAAATATATAAAACATGATCTATTCGGTCTCTCCCCTCAAGAGGGAGACTTCTTTTGAAAAAACATTAAAGTAGCTCTAATTCAACTTTTTTGGATTAGTTCTTCTACCCTAAATAGTGTATTTGAGCTGGTTTTACGTATGTTCACTCACTCTCTTCTAAACCAGTTTAATCTAATATCATTGTCGCCTCGTCCGGATAAGCAGACCAATTGATTGATTTCGTTATACACTTTCCACTTTCCCACCTTATGATTCCCCCGAACTCTAGTTAGCTACAATGAATCTATCATACTATTATCGGGTTATTATTGGTAAAAAAGTGTTAGATGAAGAAAGGATTTTATTCTTTCTTCAAGTGATAGAAAAAAGACGCAGTCCATTTTCGAAGCTACTGCAAAAATACAAATTTTTATAAACAAAAAATGGTCAAAGAAAAACGAGCCTTCAGAATCGTTTCTAAGGCTTGTTTGGCATACTGGGAGACATTTTTGTACCCCCTAAAATCATACGTTTTTCGAAAACCACCACTTTTGCAGTGCCCTCTTTTCGGGTTTGCGTCTTTCTGTATGTTTCTAAAAGGCTCCTGAACCGCCTCCTCCTGAACTGGTGGAGCTGCTTGCTGCTGCTCCTGCTCCTGCCGATTTGTCAGCGGATTCGAAACCGGATGTAATAGTAGAAGACAATAGGAGCATTGTTGTGAGATCCGTTGTAGAGTAAGCTGCCTCGGAGTGACTCGCCTTCGGGTTGTAGAAGGCTTTCGTAAACTCTTCATTTTTCTCCATCATGCTTTCATTTTTCGTTCCTAAGCCGTAGATGAAGGTACGCGTCCGTTCTTCCTCTGTCCATCCCTTCCAGTCTTCTGCATTCAGGCGCTTGAGCCTTTCCGAGAAGGCTTTCCATTCAAATGAAATCAATGCGCCTTCCCATGTCTTCGGGTTATAGCCAATGATGTAGATGAATACAGAGACAAGCAGAACCAGGGTGATGATGAACGATAGAAACAGTCCATACATCGGGAATAAAATCAGGAACGGCAACAGTAGGATGCATGATAAGCCGACGATCCAGCGATGCTTCGCTGTTTTTCCATATAAGTCATGTCCCTTCACTTCTTTTCCGACTGCTTCACGCCATTTGGCCTGGTAATAACGGTATTTTTCATGGTTTTTCTTTTGTTTCGCGTATCGGGTCAAATCATCCAAGCTGAACGCTCCATTGCTGCCGATTTCATCAAACAGCCATTCGATCAAGATTGTTTCATGATTCAATGCGTTCTTTCGATCGACGACACGGAAACGTTCGTCAGAAACCTGTTCAACGAATTCTTTTCGCACCAAATCAAGCAATGCCGCCGACAATGCTTCTGATCGGAGCTGTTTATAGTAGGTGAAATAGATGGTTGCCGGCAGGCTCATGCGCTGCTTCGGAACATTGCAGGAAAGATCGGCTTCCCGTTCAACCGCTCGCTTGAGGTCGAGGCTTTTTTTCCAGTATAGAAAAACGAGTAAAAGCAAGACGACGGTAAAGCCAGGAATCCCAATCATCGCAATCGTTGAAAGCAATTCACGCCTATCTTCTCTTGCTGTCACCTGTTCGTGCAGCTCCTGTTCCGCCTTGAGAATTTCGTCCTTCATCGTTTTTTCAGAAGCGGTTGCAGTTGGAAAGAGCTGCAGATCAACTGCAACTCGGATATTCCCCTTCGTATTGTCAGGAACCTCGCCGAAATGAAAAACAACTGTTCCATCTGATTGAATCGTTTCTGTATTGTAGGCTTCATCATAGCCGAATGCGATGACATCGTCCGTTCCTGATGGAGGGTGGACGGTTACGGTTAGGTTTTCATAGGTGGACTCATTGCTTTGATCAAAGAACGGCCAATAGAACTCTGCAACATCCGAGTAGACATCGACGCCATCCCTGATTATGTAATTGAGGTTGACCGTGACCGTTTCGTCTTCGCCCTTCCGGTGGACTTTATAAAGATGATCTTCCTTTTCAACCTTTAAGGATTTTCCATCTTCAGATGCCTTGAACCCGGTTATTTTCGTTCCTTCTTTTGGAATCAGTTCTCTTGTGATTCCGTTAAAATCTCCTTCAAACAAGTATGTGTGCGTTTCTTTAACTTTTACGTTTCCATTTTCTTGCAAAAATGCGTCGATTTGGGTGCGAGTGATCGAATACTCCACCGCTAGCGCTTGCGCTGGAAACAATAACATCAATAAACCAACGATCATGAAAGGAATGAATCGTTTCAGCATCCAATTATCACCTCTTTCATTATATAATAGTCTCTTCCCTTGATTGCTCTAGTCTTTCGACTAGGGCTTTTTTATCGTTTCACCCTCAAAACAGGGATGCGAACAAATTTTCCTCTTGACAAATTAACATCCCCCAAAAATCGAGTTGAAGACCTAAAAATTACTCGAAATGGGGGAAATTCAATGCTTCAAAACGTTCGTTCTTACCAATCTTATCTTCACTTTGTCGTTGAACAATCAACAATCCACTTCAAGGACAAAACCTTCTTAAGGGACTTCTACTTCGAACCCATCGTCTGGTGTTCATTAATGGATCTAACCGAAACCGCAAACCTGCTTAAACATCGGTATTCCTCGAACCCTCAAGGAAGGAAACCACGCAATCCTTGTGATATGCTTCGTAGTTTACTGCTTATGCATCAACAACATATAACAGGGGGTTTTTCATTGGGATGAGAGCTGTTCTTTGTTAATGGATCATTTAACTTTCGGTCCTACTTTGCGATTCACCCAATCTAGGACTGCTTGAAAAAAATCAGGAGCGTTACGTTCGTAGGTAAGGTTATGGCTCGCGTTTTTCACAACATATCCTTCTAGTAACGTATCTGGATTGGAGAAATATTCTTTTTCGCGATTGACAATGGTCGCACCATCAGTGCAAGGTAATTGTTCATTACAAAGCAAAGGATCTTTATCTCCCACAACCAAGAAGATGGGAGTATCAATACCTTGTGCAAAATTAGGATCGTTATATTCTCCAAATGTAGATAATTCACCTGTGGTTCCTGTTTGTCGTAGTTCCTTATCATCCAACTCGAGTAAAGCGGGATCAGCATTATAGAAAAAAAGCTTTTTTCGTGCTGGATATTGGATCGAAAGATAGTCTGGTGGCAAGTTTTCATCCTTAAATTTGGGATCAAGATTCGCTGGTTGTGAATGAGAAACTTCATATTCAACCGTTTCAGGATCCATATCATGGAGCATGCCTGTGAGAATCAAGCCATCGACATCCACATTCTTCGCAACAGCAACCGAAATAATGGAACCTAGTGAATGACCAACTAATATCAATTTGGAAAATTTCACGCCACCCATTCCAGAACGAAGCTGTTCAATCACTTGTTGTACCACATAAGCATTGCTGTCAACAGTTATTTTAGATCCTGGTGGATGATCACTTTCACCGACACCGATACGATCGAGACTAAACGTGACATAGCCAGCTTGAATCTGTCTGTTCACGTATGAATATTTTTCTGGTTGATAGGGTAAATCCCAATAAGATTTTCCCATCGTAAAGCCATGAACGAGGACTTGTAGTGTTTTCCCTTCCAATGATTCCTTACTACAAAGCTTCCCTACAACATTGTATTCTTTAGGCAAATCCGGGGCTAAGGACACAGGAATTTTGTAAGTACTACACTTTTTCCCTTCAAGTGAATCAGCATAGGATACAAAAGATGGTTGAAAGAGCAGCGAGGTAAGTAGAACGCTACTACTAAGTGTCACAAGCAAACGAATTATCTTCAATCTTTTTCCCTCCTTCGAAAGCGGTTGCATTTAGAGAATTATAAAATGCTTAAAAAGATAGTTTCCATTGGACAACCTTCCGTATAATCAGACAATTCTTCAATCGGCGAGCCATTCTTCAACAAATGTCCATAGACACCAACATTTACAGCCCTTTCAAAATAGCCAGGGCGAGCAAATGTAGTTAGGATGATAACTCTACCCCTGAATTAAACTGCTTTTTAGCTTTTCTGCGACTTCTAGTCCACGTAAATAGGCATTTCAATATCTGTTAAAAAACATCGGGATTTAATTTTTTTATCAAATCCAAAGCCTCTTTCCCATTCATTGCTTGTCCCAATTACTTCCACATCCACAACAAATTGATTGATCAAGGTGATCAAGCGGCTAAGTGAAATGACTAGAGTATCGGGGTACAACGTGGACCCGACACGGTATCTCGTCAAAACGGATCTTTAAATGGAAAGGACAAAGGGTCTTGTTCAAAGGGTACAATAAAAGGACGGAACTCGATAAATTTTAATCGAGTTGAAGGGGGACTCCCCCTCCCTCTTACAAAACTGTAAGTATATACCCGGTTTTCCGTAAAAACCAGCTTGTTTATCTATGATTGAATACGTAATCACGTGCTAATACTCATTATTGAACGTTCGATAGAGCTTTTGGACTCTGACTACGCATTTTCGGTTTAATGTTGTGATCTAATTTTTAATGCTTTTTCCGAGGATTCAAGATTATAACATTAGTTGTTTGGTTTTGAAAAAAGCGTTGCCTATTTTTTAAATTAAAATTTACACTAGCTAGGATAGATTATTTTGTATTTCATCCCAAAGATCTGGCACTTGCTCTTCTAATGCATTGACTAAAATGTTTCTGCATTACATCACATAGAAACTAGCAACTATATTACCACTGAAGATTCATCCATTCCTTCACAAATAGTCATGATAGTTACAGTAGTGGGCTTTCAATTAAACAATAGCATTAAAATAATCCTTGATCTTATGGTTTCCGTACATTGGTGCAATTACATCATGGGTCATCGCGTTTATGAAAAATTGGTATAACCCATAATGATGTTTACTGAAAAATCCTATCCCGACAGATACCGGCTTTAGTAAGCCAACTGGAATGTGTATTATGTTTTTCTTCTGGTTGAATACATCAAAAGCATGTTGTATGATTTGTTCATATGTAAGGATTTCAGGCCCGCCAATTTCAAGAATTTGATTTGTCTCGGAGAACGATTGTATACAAAATCGTGCCAAGTCTTCACCATGAATCGGATTCATTCTCGTTCTTCCGTCACCTATCAAGTAGACTCTACCTTTTTTTGCCATATTCAAGAACTGTGTTAAGTCGGAAAAATACCCAGTAGGTCTGACTATAATATGATCAACGTTTGACTCTATTAACGCTTTAACAAAACGCTTTTTCGCTTCAATCAAGGGCCCTGCTTCCTTCAAATCATCGTCGAGGCAAACATGGATATACATAAATTTATCGACCTGGCTACTTTCAGCTTCCTTTAGTAAGTTGATATTCCCTTGATAATCAACATTATGAAAGGTCAAACCATCTTTTTGCCTTGTAATGCCAACTGAGGAAAAAACATAGTCAATGTTATTACAAATATGTTTTAATGTTTCTGGTTTTGTGATGTCACCAATAGTTACTTCATCAACATTTGGGATAGGAGGATCTAGGAATTTCCCTGGTTGGGTCAATTTATTTGGATGTCTTACCAAAACTTTTGTGTAAAATCCTTGATTCTTTAATGCCGTTACAATATACCTGCCGAGATAACCCGTGGCACCTGCAACTAATACCCGTTTCATATCTATCCCTTCTCCCTATTAAACCTTCTTAAGAATTGTCCTCTAGCTAGTAAAATTTTAATTTTGGCATCCTTGCCAACATTCCTTCAATTTTTTTACATTTGAAGCCTTATTAAAGATATAAATAGGGTACTTAAAATACTTATTCTTTAGATTGAATTCAATAGTTCATTAAAGGGAAAACAAGAAAGGGGATCACCCTTAACTATACGACTTTTTGCAGGAACATCTCTATACCGGAATAGTGATTTCACAAAACGTTTTGTAGTCGTAGACTTTTGTTCAGAAAAAGTTTGATTAAAATAGACTCTTGATATGTTTGATGATGCTTTATTAGTCGTTGTATAATAGGAAATATGCTTTTAAGATCTTCCACGTCTTAAATAATACTTATGGGTGTTTTTTGACTCGAAAATAACTTTTAAAACTCGTATAGAGCAAACAAAAAGAGATCTTTCTACATAACGACAAGAGAATACCCCTGATTCACATGATCAGCAATGCTTAAATGTCCATCATTTCCACCACTTGTCAACTGAATTCCTGCTTTTTGCACATCATTTTTAAGATCAAAAAATTTTGGTATAATATTTACATGCCCCTTTAACAATACCTAAATCTTGAACTTCTTTAAATATAAAGTGGAATATATGATCTGGATCATCAAACTCTTGGATCCATTGTGTCCCTTGTCCATCAAAATAAATCTTTACCTCATACCCTTCTTCATGTAATCTTGTCCATATGTCAAGTCATGGTATGCTCGTCCACCATCGTGTTCTCCAGCTGTATTATGATTAAATTTTTTTTGCCATTGTTCTTTTCCTCCTAAGTTTTAATTTTAGGATTGAAGATGATAAACCCCAAAAACCATCAATAAATAGATGAATTTTGTTAAAGTTTAGTATAAAATGAATAAAAACAAGTGATATTGATATTTATAATACATTTTTTAAAATAAAATGTTCTATAAAATATTCACCCCTTTTACCTTTTTTAATCCTTTGAATTGAAGCATACTTCACTGTTGTACGACATTGTAGTTACATTTGTAATTTTTTTAAATGACAAATGTCACAATCTATGGTAAATTATCGGCTGTTTTCCCCGGGATTAAATGGGCACCTTCTAATTAAAGATTTACTATACACGACCAAAAGAACGATTAGTAAAAAAATTAAACCTCTCTTAAAAGAAAGGTTTAATTTTTTTAATTTCGCAAAACACTCAATGCATCGCTCCAAGAAATAACTTGGTCAATCATTATATTGACCGATTCTACCTGATGGGCAGCTGGCTTTAAATTTTTGAAATTCTCAAAATCTGTAAAAAGCGAAAGTGCAACTTGTGCACGGACGTCAGCAACCATAAGTTCCCCCATGATCAGCCGCAAGTTCTCAACCGCACGCGTCCCTCCATTGCCACCATATCCTACAAAACCTGCAGCTTTGTTGTTCCATTCCTTAAACAGAAAGTCAATTGCATTTTTAAGTGCGCCGGACGTGGCATGGTTATATTCAGGCGTAACGAAGATATAACCATCGAAGGAAGCAATTTTTTCAGACCATTTTTTCGTATGGGACTTGGTGTACTGTCCTGATAATGCCCCCATTGGCTCATCGAGCAACGGAAGATTAAAATCTGCAATATCGACAATCTCAAATTCGGCATCCGTACGCTCCTTCGCAACACTGTGTACCCATTGAGCAACTGCCTCACCATTTCGTCCTGGTCTAGTACTTCCGATGATAATCGCTATTTTTTGCATAATGTGTTCCTCCTTGAATTTATTTTGAAGTTTTTAGAAATCATTCCCAATGTATTTACCATACTTTTCATTGCTTGTGGTTTCTTAACAATTTTAGAAAGAAACACACCCTTGCTCAACTGGATAACCAAAGGGATAGGAAGCTAAAGCAACGAGATATCCCAATGTTATTATTTAGAAACCTTCGAATAAAAGAGTTCCGAAATGCTTTAACTATCAGATCCAACCTTTTTTTTCAGCGATGCTTACCGCTTCGATCCGGTTTTTTGATTCTAATTTATGAATTATTTCTGACATGTAGTTCCGTACTGTCCCGTGGGAAAGATACAAATTTTCAGTGATCTCTTTTGTCTTCATTCCGGAGGCAGCTAGTTTCAATATTTCTTGCTCTCTATCAGTTAAAGGATTTTCTTTCCTCATAACATTAATCATTAGTTCAGGAGTATACACTCGATGCCCTTGGACAACCTTCCGGATCGAATCAGACAATTCTTCAATTGAGCCATCCTTTAATAAATATCCATGGACATCAGCTTTTACAGCCCGTTCAAAATAGCCAGGGCGAGCAAATGTGGTTAGGATGATAACTCTACATGAATTGGATTGTTTTTTTAGTTTTTCTGCGACTTCTAGTCCACTGTAAAAAGGCATTTCGATATCTGTTAAAAAAACATCGGGATTAAATTTATTTATCAAACCTAAAGCCTCTTTACCATTCATTGCTTGTCCAATCACTTCCATATCTTCTTCCATATCAAGCAAAGAACCTAGTGCACCCAAAAGCATTTGTTGATCCTCTGCGATCAGGATCCGAATCATAAAACGGCACCTGCTTTCTCCGATTTCTGTACAATCGGTATTTTCATTTTAACAATCGTTCCGTTTTGACTGGAGATGAACAATTCACCATCAATCAGCGCCAATCGTTCCTTCATACCGCTTAACCCGTTACCATTCAGGTCTTTTTCCACAAAACCGATCCCATTATCTTCTACAGTAATGTTTAAAGCACTTGATGACTGGTTAATCTTGATAGAGCACTGTTTTGCCTGACTATGTTTAATGACATTGGTGGTCGATTCCTTTAGACACATACTGATAATGTTTTGTGTAAGAGGTGTTATTTCATCGAAATCTACGTCTAACTCTATGTTAAAAATGACCCCTGCAGTTTGAAAAATTTTTTTGATCTCGATCAGTTCATCTGATAACTTGACTGCTCTCATATCTGAAACCAACTCACGTACCTGTTTTAAAGCCGCACGTGATGTTTTTTCAATTTCTTTTGCTTCTAATTTTATCCGTTCGGGATCTACAGTCGTCAAACGTTCAATCAACTGACTTTTCAATGTAATAAGGGACAATGTATGACCAAGTGTGTCATGAAGGTCCCGTGCGATCCGCATCCGTTCCTCTCGTTTGGCATATTTATCGATCTTTGCATTAGCTCTTTCAAGTTGCTTCTCTAATTCCATACGTTTACCCATCGATCTTATACCAAACGGTATAAATAACATGATAATAATAAATGGAAATAGATAATACAAGTTATAAGTAGTCTGGGTAAAATATAAGTGGTAGACCAGCGGTACAAGCTCTATTATCCACAACATAATCAATCCACTATAAAAATGCCGATTCTTCGGAAACCAACCGATGAAGTTGGCTGGGAAGAATCCCAAAAATAAAAGATTTGGATTGTAAAAAATACCGAAGATGAAGATAATCAGCATCTGCCCAATCAGCCAGACTGGATATTGATATTCATCAATCATTATCGAAAAATAAAACTGTCGATATGAAATAAGAAATAAAGCCAGCATCACATAGCCGAATATCGCCTTCCATCCAGTTTCGTTTATTAAAATGAATGCTGGCATCAATATATATACTACGAAAACGTATGGAAGGATACCGTATCTTTTCGGGAACATCTGAAATTGCCTAAGTTTATGAATTAATTGCATTTAATTTTTACACCGCTTCTTTTTTTCGTCTTATATACATAGATAATAGCATGAAAAGAATGAATTAAGCAGGCATAATAACTAAATTTTTATAATATTGAGAAATTAATTAGTAGTCGCTAGTATTAGATCCTCAAAGATCTCCATTGGCATCCACTTTCTCACGAGTTGCAAGGATCATGTATACGATATCACCATCTAGACTACGAGAAATAGAATTATACCGATTACAGACTTTTTTCCTCTATGGACTTTGTTTAAAGATTCGGCACCCCCTCTCTAAAAGCAGTATCTACCACATTTTTAAAATAATTTTCACATGGTTTTTTCGTTAGCAATTTCTGTGATTCAAATCACTCCAACTAATCGATTTCATTTTAATGATATAAAACTAGAAATTGTAGTAGACAATGTCATAACTTTAGTATGACAAATGTCACTTTTTAGATGTTTTGTTTTAAAATCATACGACAGACAGAATCCAGTTGACTCATTCTATCAACAATCTAACTTGACAAAATAAACAGGACCAACCACTACTGGGATCATCGCTGCAATCCTCGTTCCCATTTCAATTTCCCTAAGGGTACGCTTTAGGTATCATGTATAAATGGATACCCAAATCCATCCTTTGATCCTAGCTCGATCGTTTTTCATAAAATAAATTCCCATTAAAAAATTAATTGACTGTTCGGTCGGTTAGTATTATGATGAGTTTAGAGAGGTGGATTCTTTTTGGAAACATACAATCATGACAAACGTTTTAAAAAAGGCGAGAAAACACGCCTTCATATCTTGAATTCGGCTGTTGAACTGATTGCAAGCAACGGATTAAGATCATTATCAACCGCAAAGTTAGCTAAAGCTAGTAGAGTGAGTAAAAGCACTATATTCCACCATTTTAACTCGAGTGAGGAAGTTTTGATGGCCGCGTTGAATCTAGTGTTTGAGGAAATGCAGAAATTGAACAGAAAAGAAACATACATGAATGTGGAAGATTTTCTCCAGACACTCGGTGATTCTATGTTTCAAACGCCGGAACCGTCTCTTACTTTTTTTAAGGCATTTCTTTCATTTTCTCATGAAAGTTTGTTCAATCCTGCTTATCGAGATATAATTATTTCCTTTGTGGATCAGATGGAGCGTTTCTTTTACATTGAACTTTCAAAACTTGTACCTTCCACAATCGATCCAGCTAAGGTCAAAACTGCAGCTACACTTATCCTTCCAATCATGGATGGCATCGGATATCATTATCTGCTAAACAATGATGTTGAAAAGTATCGGAAAATCTGGTTCATTCAAATAAACAGTATCGTTCAAATGCTTAATCCATCATAGGTATGGGATAGCGTTTCAACATAAAACTGACCGATCGTTTGGTTATATTTATAAGAAGAGGGGATAAAAATTGAAAAGTATCAATGTCCATCCCGTATTTCGGGAACTTTTCGGAAAAAAAATCGCTTTACTGGAAATGTGGCTAGCACTCTTGTTTTGTATAGGGATGTCCGTTATTCTGCTAACTCTGACTTATGGAGATTGGCAAAGATTAGCCGTTTGGAAAATCATGATGATCGTCATGTTAACCATAGATATCACTGGTGGTGTCATAGCCAATTTTTCCTATTCAACCAATGATTATTACCGTTCGAATAGCCGCGCACGCCTGATATTTATCGGAATTCATATTCAGCCAATTATTCTAGCTATGATATTCGGAGAACAATATCTTTTGAGTATTTCAGTATGGGTCTATACAGTTCTATCTGCCTTTTTTGTAAATACATTATATACTTTTCCCAGCCAACGCTTAATTGCAGGGGTGTTATCGGTTTCAGGAATAACTCTCCTACTCTTATTAGCTGGGTATGCTAGCAAACTTTTTCTTGCCTTATTGTCGTTGTATACATTCAAGGTCGTGTTCAGTTTTGCAGTCGATCACTATGGAACAAGAGATTCATAGAAAGTATATGGTCGTCTCAATCTTGTATGAGTAGTTTGAGGATATTTAGAAAGATCTATGAAAAAGGTACTAGAAGGCATTCATTTTTATGGACAGCTGTCATCAAACAAGAGACAAAGAGAAGGAAATTGATTAAACGTTTTTTATGTTTCCAGTGTTTTAATCCATATAGTTTTAATTGATTTTACATAGGGAGGTTGATATATGATCCAAACTGACTGTTTATTATAACCATACTAAAGACGTATTGACGGTTAAGTTTAATCTATATAGTATATAACCATCAATATTATATTTTGGTGGTTATAAAATCATTGGTTGGAATCAAAAAGTTAGTACAAGAAAGTTATTCCTTAAAACCATTAAGGATATATGTTGTTTAATACCTCTTGCAGTGAATAACGCCTTCCCTTCAACACTCAACTTCATTTTGCTCTGCAAAAGTTCGAAAAAGGTGAATATTCCGAACCCTAAGTTGTGTTCTCTTCGACACTTTTACCATAGGAAAATCTCTTTTTGGATCGGTTGTATAAATAAATAGTCGATAGTTTATGGATAACAACCACCAAAAAGAAATTAAAAGGAAAGGTTAGAAGTAAAATGGGTTTCTTCAAGACTTTTATAATGTCAATTACAGCGCTTACATTACTATTTATTTGTATTGGTTTATTAGTTAGCGGCACTTATCAGACTGGACATGAAGAAATGGTGATATCCCTGGAACCATTTGACCCATTCATGTACTTCTGGTTTGCACCACCTCTTTTTACTCCCGTGGTCCTCGACTTATTATGGATCCAGTTTAATCCGAATAAAAAAGATTAAAACAACTTATCTACAACAGGTATTACTTTACCAGTAGGTGTTTATATGGTAGAGGCCCTGGACCACTTCTTAGAAATAACTTTTCTTATTGTCTCCTATCAAATTCCAAAACTGATTACAGATAAATTAACACTTTTGAATTAAGGAGGTAACGATATGGAGAAAAAATTTAAAAAGGATTCTGTACATTTTTTACATTGGAAATTATACATTCCGTTTTCCCTAAAAAGATTCATTCAAGATTCTGTGATTCTTTTTTATAAGGAGACTACAAAACCATGTTTACTTTAGTAAAGAAAAGAACAATTCCTGGTAAGTGCACTCCTAATAAAAAAGTGATATTACGAAAGGGATTTGATCCTTGGAGTGGCGGGACATACGTTTGGGCGCAAATCGTCGGGAAATTTGATCCAGAAAGGGAATGGATTAGTATTGATATCAGCAATGATGGAGGAGTAAGTTGGATGAAAATACCAAACGAGACAAAGTCTAATCCTTATTCAAAGAGCATACGAAAGTCACCAGGGGATAATTGGAAGGTTCGTGTTTGCCATGCCTATAGTGAGGATGGTAACGGAGTAAAAAATGAAGCTTGGACATGTGGTCCATGGTGGTAATCTTTTTATTTAAGGTATTTTAATAATTAAACACATATCGACAGTTTTGAACATTTTAATCGTCCTTATAGTTTGAAGAGTTAATAGGTCTTGACGAAAAGATAGCTCAGAATTATTGAATTAAATAAAAAATACATTTCCTCTGGTAAGTGAAACGGGTAAAAAACTAAAATTGGAAGTAAAGGTTGTTATCTGATTTATATACCTTAATATTACATAGTAAAGGAGACTAAGAATGAGTGAGTTAAATGTGTGGTTCCGAAAAAAACTTCGTATTCCAGAAAACAAGCAGATTACATTTGAAGACTTACACGACATTCTTGAAAAAACCGCAACAGCTTTTCCTTTTGAAAATTTCCGTGTCCTTTCCAACCAATTTGGAATGATTACAAAAGATTACTTAAGACATAAAATATTAGTCAAAAATGAAGGAGGTCTTTGCTATGAATTAAATCCACTGCTCTATTTTTTCTTACTTGATAACGGGTTCAATGCTAAATTGATTCGGGGTGAAGTATTTGATAATGATTCAGGAGAATGGAAAGACCTAGGAAGAACCCATATTGCAATCATTTTGCAAGAGAACGACCGTGACTATTTGGTAGACACAGGGTTTGGTGGGAATCTTCCATTAATGCCTGTCCCTCTTAATAATGAGACTATTTCTTCTAGAAATGGGGAATTTCGCGTCAGACCGATGGAAAGTGATTATGGAGACTCTGTCCTTGACATGAAATTAAAATATAAAGATACAAAATGGAAAATTGGATATGCTTTTGATCCATCACGACCAATCGAGAATATGCATGAATTGAATGATGTACAGGAAATCATTGTTAAACATGAGCAATCTCCCTTTAACAAGACACCTCTGATCACCCGAATGACAGCAGAAGGGAATATCACACTTTCTCCCACATCCGTTACACAATGGGTAAATGGTAAATTAGAGAAGGAACAAATTGACTATCCTACATTTAAGTTATTAGCATACCACTTTTTCGGGGTGGATACATCCAACTTGCCGGGGAACTCTGGAATAACAAACTGGGTATCATCGAGGTGGAAGATGATGAAGTAACTAAATCAAGTAGTTGCTTTTTCTACTATTAAAAAGAAAGTTTTCCTAATATTGCATTCCGTACTTCTGTAAAAATGATTGTAATAATCAAAATGCTTTTCATAAATATAAAAAAACGTATCTAATCCAAGCAGTACGTCGTTTTAACTTCAGTGTTCGATCGGATTATATCTTTGTATTAATTGGGTCAATCAAATATAAATCTGGTTGGCCTTTTAAATTGGATTTTATAAGGAGGGGGTACCTTCCCATACTTTCCAACTGTTGGACCTAACCGGCAATATATTTTATTATGGTTATAGTAAATAAATCAGTTCAATTCATGCCCAGATCACATTTCAAGTTTTATATAAAAATTAAAGGGAGTAGAAAAAATGTCCAAATCATACTTGATGTTAAATGAACGATTATGTTTGGATTTTACCAATACTGTCAGTTGGCATAACAGTGAGGTTACAGGAGAATGGCTGATAAGCTATAGGAAGTTGGTTGACTGGAGCCATCGTGCTGGTATCTTAACAGAAATGCAGGCAAGTACACTTCTTCAAAAAGAAGCGCATCAAGCAAATGAAGCGAATGAGGTGCTGCAACAATCCATTGAATTACGGGAAGCGCTTTACCGGATTTTCAGTTCAGTCGTAAAGAAGGAATCTCCTGCTAAAAAGGATATATCCATATTTAATAAAGTATTAGCCAAAGCTTATCGCACGAGTCATCTCGTTCGAGAAGATAGAACTTTCTCTTTACGATTCGATAAAAGTCAGGACAAATTAGATGGAATGCTCCCACCAATTATCCATTCAGCAGCTGACCTTCTCCTTTCTGAAAAAGATTTAAATAGAATTAAGAAATGTAAAAATGATCCTTGTGGATGGTTATTCTTGGATACAAGCAGAAACCATAGCCGCCGATGGTGTTCAATGGCGCACTGCGGTAATCGCAAAAAAGCACGTCGCTTTTATCAAAATAACAAGGGAGTTAAACAAACGAACTCCCAATAAGGATCAAGTACTCACCTAAAAATAATTTAAAATGCAAGAGTATTAATACTAAGTTTATTAACTACTTTGGGTACGTAACGTTAGCTTTGTATTAGGTGTCGTTTTCAAACTTTTTTATAGGTAGTTGGATCATATGAAATCATTTGCTTGATCTGAGGTATAACTCTACTACATCGCCAGTAGCGAATTAAATAACCGAAATCAAATTGGTAGTGTTTTATTCTGATTGAGTAAGTTTGACAAAATCTCCGCGATAGGCGTCTCATTATTTTCGAGCTGAATACGGATTGATTTGCCCTCTTCTAGATTAGGAAAGTCACCGATTTGAAAGTGAATATGTGACTCACTAGAATTCCCTGAGTTTCCACATAAACCGAGGACATCTCCTTGGTTTACCTTATCGCCGTTTTCCACTTGGATATGTTCACCCTACTCCAATGATTTAATATGCCCCAATACATTAAAGTTTTAATAAATATGGATTGTCTTTTATGTAGTTAAGAATTCTTCCCTTTTTCTATCTCTTTTCTTCTTTTGGAAACTCTTTGAATATAAAAAAATCAAATTAAGCTGTTTCGTAGTGGGAGTCTAAACAATCAAAATTGCAAAAAATCCCTGCTTTTTTATTTCAAGAAGAGATTCATTTATGTTTAACAAATTATACAGTAGCTCTACACCACATTGAATAACCAAATTTTTCTAGTTTCCTTGGAATTTACATATAAAATCATAAAGGAAATCACAACTACCCCTACAGTATTTATTTCTTATCCTGTGAATTGTGGTATGAATTTGGAGCATTATTTTACGAACAGTCTTTCAATAAGAAAAAACGAATGTGATTTCGTGTATGAAGCTTTGAACTTAATGGTTGATGACCCTTAGATGCAGAATGCCGAACAGCTACTTTCGGTACGACATGGCAAATCTGTTTCCTCATTTATATGGAGGGAGAAATTTCAAGTGCTGTTTACCAGAAAATTTTTGTCCCATGTGTAGTCTAACCGGCTAATTATTGATGATCGGATTGATGGCTGCTCTCACCTTTCATCCTTCACTGGTATAAGCATCTCCGTTCTCTGTTATCAAGAATGTCATTACACATAAAATTTGGTTAAAAATAGTTATTTGAGAAATCACCCATGATTTAACCAAAATAACTTGACAATAAGTAGTTTACTAAATTTCTTTATTCAAGTTATGATAATTTTAATAGAAGAAGATCTGTATTAAACAATATCATTAAAATAATTCTTGATCTTATGATTTCCATACATTGGTGCAATCACATTATTCGTCATCACGTTCATAAAGAATCGGTATAATCCATAATAATGTTTACTGACCAATTTCAATCCAACAGATGCCGGTTTTAGGAAGCCAACTGGAATGTGTACGATTTGTTTTTTCTGATTGAATACATCAAAAGCGAGATAAGCGATTTGTTCATATGTAAGTATCTCAGGCCCGCCAATATCTAGCGTTTGGTTTTCTTCAGAGAACGACTGTATACAAAATCGGGCTAAGTCTTCACCGTGAATCGGATTGATTCTCGTTTTCCCGTCACCGATCAAATAAACTCTTCCCTTTTTTGCCATTTTCAAAAACTGGGTTAAGTCAGAAAAATACCCAGTTGGCCTGACTATAATATGATCAACGTTTGACTCTATTAACGCCTTAACAAAACGCTTTTTCGCTTCAATCAAAGGTCCTGCTTCCTTCAAATCATCGTCAAGGTAAACATGGATATACATAAATTTGTCAACATGACTATGCTCAGCTTCTTTTAGTAAGTTGAGATTTCCTTGAAAATCAACATCGTTAAAAGTTAAACGATCTTTTTGTGTTGTAATGCCAACTGAGGAAAAAACATAGTCGATATTATTACAAATATGTTTTAATGTTTCCCGTTTCGTGATATCACCAATGACAACTTCATCGGCATTTGGGATAGAAGGAGCTAGGAATTTCCCTCGTTGGCTTAATTTGTCTGGATGTCTTACCAAAACTTTTGTGTAAAATTCGTGATTCTTTAATGCCGTCACAACATATCTGCCGAGATAACCAGTAGCACCTGCAACTAATACTCGCTTCATATATATCCCTTCTCCTTATATCACCTTTCTTAAGAATGATCCTCCCGTTAGTAACTTTTAATTTCGCTTCCTTGCCAACCAACCTTCCTGTTGTTCCGCTATTGAAAATACTTGATAAAAGGGATAAAAATGTGTTCTTAAAGTAATTATTCATACCAGAAGTTGTCATTTAAACGGTTTATCTTGATATCATTCCTACCATTATTATAACTTTTCCCACCATATAAAAAATTGACATTTGTCATCAGAAAAAATGACAAACATAACTACAAGAGCTGACCAAATCTGAGGTACACTTTTCACCAAAGGAAAGTTTATTTTTATTTAAAAACTTAATCTATATGGTTCACTTAACCTCTTTAGGTACGCTACAGGATAAAACAATGATTAGGTCTAGAAACGTGAAAGGAGGGATTTCTCTTGAAAAAGTTTAGTCTGTTTTTGATTGCGTTTACACTTATATTAGTAACCCCTTTTTCATCAGTTAATGCTGCTGGGAATGGTCGTTGGGATCCTAAGGAGAATTTGGTTTAACCTATAACTCTACGTATGGCTGGTGGGATACGCTAAATGTACACTCTACTGGAGGGGACTTTCATATGACAACATGGACAACTGGCGTTAGATATGAATTATGGGAATATGATCCTGGTTCAAATAATGATGACTTTGTGGGCTTTACCACTGATACGGGCCATACCTTCCGTAATATTGGCAAGTTTGTTGACGGTTCCAATAACAGGGCAGAATTTTATGCTAGGAAATATGTAGGGCATGGTTCTGATTCGGTGTATTTTTATGATTAATTCATGTCACCTTAAATCAGAATGTATCTACATATCCGAAAAGGTCAACTAAAATGAATTGATTTTAGTAGTCTAGGTATATCTTCTATTCAATTCTTTTACTATGAGTGAGTCTCAAAATGACTTACGTAAAAAGTGATCGTTAAATTAAGTTCGTTTTATACAAAGAATAAAAATTATTTAAGGAGGAATTTCCTTTGAAAAAATCAGTTTGTTATTTATCGTCACCTTAACCTTAGTGATCCCCTTTTCTTCTACCTATGCCGCTGGAGAGTGGTATTACAAAGGGGATAGAAAACTAACTTATAATTCAACTTATGGGTTTTATGATACAGCTAATGTTTATACCGGCCGTAGAGAACTTCTTATTAAATCCTATATGACTGTATCGGGGAATTATTATGTGTATGAGTATGATCCCGGGTCTAGGAATGATGATTATATTGGAAAATTAAATAATAACGGCCTCAGAGGTTACACTATTTTTAATATTTCCAATTTTATTGATGGTCCAAACAAAAAGGCTGAAATTTATGTGATGAGCTATAAGAATGGGGGACCATATAGAGATCTTGCTTTTTATGTTAGATGAATTTTTGATTTACAGTAACGGACTGGATTTATCTACTCCTATTTTTTATTCTTATGGGAATAAGAGGGAGCTTATCATTAAAATTTTATATCTCAGCAACTACTAAACTACTTTGGATAGATGTACTTTCCAAAAATACATCTTCACTTTCATGTTTTGCTGTTTGTGTACCCTAACATTATATAGAACATTCTTAGTAATCAACATTAACGAGTAACTCCCTGTCAAAATACCAGTAGTATAGATAATTTTGCTATATTAAAGAGTATCCATCTAGATTGATATAACCCCCGATAGCAATACAGGCAAAAATTACCGTTGTTGTACTAATCAATACAAAAAATAGACCATCCTGTGTCCTGGTATGAACAAAGCAGGCTACTTTTTAAGCCTGAGCCGATCGTTAGTCTACGATCATATAATTACTCGGGACTAAGTTTTTAATTATCAAATCTCACACGAAGCCTATGTCCCAGTTAAAAATCCAATAATGTTTTATCAACATTTCAAGATCCAACGAAGGTTAGTGTAAGTTAATCGTAACATTTCTAGCCCGTATTATTCATAATCCGCTTGGTTTTTATGGTTGTGATTTATTGGTATCACCTCTTTATAAGCAAAATCTTATATTTAATATATATAAAGCTTATTCAAGAAAAGGCCGATAAAAGTTGAATTACTAAATTTGGAAACCGAATAGGGGTGATTCAAATGGTTAGGACAATGGAAGAGGTACTCGTTCATCCGGACGGAACAACAATTACACTTCTGGACCGAGGGACAGATAAACAAGGTGAGTACTTGATTGTTGAACATTTGGTAATGAAACAAGGTGCTATGAATGGCCCTCATTGGCATCCAATTCTAACGGAATCATTTACGGTTAAGGAAGGGAAAATGCGCTTCATAGTAGATGGCAAGGAGCAATTTCTAGGACCTGGTCAACATATTAAGGTTCTTCCCAAACAGGTGCATCAATTCTGGAACCAGAGTAAAGATCGGTTAATCGCTATTCATGAAATTCGACCACCAGGGAACCATTGGAACATGTTCAAGCTCATGCATAAATTAACTAAACAAAACCGATTAAATTCCAAAGGTGTACCTCGGAACCCATTATGGTTAGGGATAGCATGGGAGTGTATAGACGGATATATAGCAGGTCCTCCTATCTTATTTCAAAGGGCAGCATTCGGTGGATTGGCGCGACTGGCACGTTCAATCGGATATCGAATATAACCTATATAAATTGTTCCGCACAAATATTTTTACAATCTGCCCAGACCTCCATCCCTGACAAAAATTTTGCGCCTTGAACGGCTAGACCGACCTTGTCGGGTATAGGGGGAACCGGTAAATGACATAGGCATTGATGGACAGTAACGATACCATACGGAAGGTAAAAGGACGAAAAAGGGAAGATTAAATAGCTAGCGCTCGTCCTGCCTTCCTTTTAAAATGGAGGGATTTATTATGTCAAATGAATTATTTAGTACAGCTAAATCTGTTCGTGAAATGGTCATTCAACAGGTCATATTAATACCAGAAGAGATGTTTGACGTTCAACCTGATCAATTTAACAATACGATTAGATGGAATGTCGGACATATCGCCTTCAGTAATGAGTATCTTCTTTCATTAGGTGTACCGCTTAAATCCACCCTTCCGGATCATTTTACACCATTGTTTAATACAGGAACGAAGCCATCTGAATGGAGTCAAAAACCACCAACTAAAGAAGAACTGATTCATTACCTAACCGAACAGCTTTCAAGTTTACCTCAAATACCTCCAAACATATTTGATCAACAAATGGACCCACCAGTTGAACTGGGACCACTGAAGTTTAAAACGTTTGGTGAGGTATTCAACTTTGCGACCGTCCATGAAACGATACACTTGACGACTATTTCATGTCTTTTAAGAGTACTACAATATCAAAAAGTGTAGGGTGGAATTTACTATACCTTACTTTGAGACCCATGATTATACACGACTCTTCTTTAAAGACTGGGGAGACGGTAATCCTAAACGTATTTCCAGCCAGGTCATATAGTTCCAGGATGTGGATTATCAAATATTTGAATAAAACAAACAATGGACTGCATTGTATATCATATGATCGACCCGGGCATGGCAGCTGATCTTTGTGATAGAGGGTATATCTTCCTCTTACTCCACCTTAATATTGTTAAAACCACTATCCCATTTGTAATTAAAACGCCTAGCGGTACTTTAATTATAAATGAAAATAACTGTGTTTGTGCATGTAAACCATGTAATCAGAAGAAAAGTAACCTTACGGAGAATATATGCTTCGATTTGGAATGAAAAAGGAAGGAATGAAGCCATTGACTTTTTAAAAACAAAAATTACGCAACCTATTAAAACGATAAATCAATAAATCAAATTCACGGGGTTAAGTTTAAGAATCTTAAAGAGCCTTCATACCTCGGATGAGGATAATTTTCACTTCTATATGCTGAGAAATTCAGGTATCAAGGGAGCGTTATGGAATTAACTGCTCCTTTCAAACCGTTTTTATTTTAATATGGTATACTGTTCGCACAGTTACATAAGCAGGGTGGCGGTGGCATCCCCTTTGAAAGGGGGTGAAACCGATGATGACTACTTACGAAACACTAACAATCATGATAGCATTCGCAACCTTAGTCGTAATACTCATCACACACGAAAAAAAGTAACCACCCTGCGTCGGCCAGACGTATTTTTAAAAGGGTAGTTACTTTTTTAAAAGAAAGTCAATATGAGCCACCACTCTTCTTGCGGCGTAACTGTAAGAACTCTGATGTCCCCACATCAGGGTTCTTTATTAGTATATGCTAATTCTAATTTAATTATATATGTTTAATTTACATTTGACAAGAAAAGCAAGGTTACCGATAATAAATTTAAGCGTTTGACAATCATCGTTCTTTCAAAATAATAAGGTTAATTTTAATGCGATTCCTTTTTCTTATTTATTCTTACGTAAACTAACTATAACTATTGACCTTGCGATTCATTGAAGATGATTAAAAAGTGTCCAATACCTTTTAGCATTCGAGAACCATTATTTCCTCTCCTCTTTAATTCTATGAGGTTCAATACCCCATAGACAGAACATTACATATAAACAAGAATCAAATCCTTCCTATCCTTTTTCTTTCAAGTTTTACATGCTTTTCTTGACCGATAATGATGTAATAAAGTATTTCAATTATCCGGATTACCCGATGGATGGATTATGGGCAACAATGGCACTCGTACAGCTGCGTTGAATCAAAGACTTTAAATCTTTACGAGGATGGCAATCGAGGCATTCAAAGATCCGATAAATTCGGTCTTACGAAACATCACTTCATTCTTAGTATTCAGCCCATGAACGACAAAATGCTCTTACGATAAGTACTGTATATCTTTAAGAAATGGATCTGCATTTTCTCTAAAAGGATAACAAAACCGCTCTTCAGCGATTGATAGATTCATACGAGCTAGCTCCAATGCCCCAACAATTTGTTTCTCTTTGACTTCCCCGAACCCCTTGACATGCCCTTAATTCTGTTTCGGTTACATCTAACAGTTCTTGAATAGACGGATGAAAAAGCGTTTATCCGCTCATTTAATTAATAAGATCATCAATTTACTATTCGTAAAGGGAAGTTTTTTGCATATGGCCCTATATTTCGCTTTTGGTTGTCATTCCCTTAGTTAACTGGTATCCCTTTGGATTTAGGATAATAAAAAAATTCGCTCCAAGCACAACGATTTCATTACGTTTTGTGCCTTGAGCGAAGCGAAAGGAATCGATATAATCATGAACGTCCTTATTTTTGGCGCGTCTGGCGCCACTGGAAATGAATTGGTCAAACAGGCGTTAGCGCAAGGACACACCGTAACGGCATTTGTTCGCAATCCCGCAAAACTTCAAGTACAACATGATCATATAAAACTCGTTCAAGGCAATGTAACGGATTACGCATCAGTTGAACGAGCCATCACAGGACAAGAAGCAGTGCTTTGTGCGCTTGGCGCATCCACTCCTCTTAAACGGGATGCTGCACTTATCGAAGGTGTCCGTAACATTATTCAGGCAATGGAGAAAAAAAACGTGCACAGGTTCATTTATTTGTCTTTTTTGGGGGTTCGTGAAGGTCGCAAAGGGTTGGGGTTTTTCGTTAATTTCATCGTCGTTCCGCTGCTCCACAACGTTGTTGCGGACCATGAATCCAAGGAAGCTGTTGTAAAGAAAAGTCGGTTGAACTGGACAATCGTACGGCCGCCAAGATTAACAAACGGCCGGAAGACAGGTGTATACAGAAGCGGTGAGGATATAAAACCACAATCCCTCATTCTGACGATATCTCGTGCGGACCTGGCGGATTTCATGCTTGAACAGCTAATCGACAAAACCTGCTACGGAAAAGCGCCGCGTGTCATGTATTGAGGAGGTTGAAAGTCTGAAATAAATTGTTTGGTATCAATATTATTTAAATTGGGTAGTTTTAATAATTATTTTGCGTACAACAAAAAATAAAGGTTCACACATATTAGTCTTAACTAATATGTGTGAACCTTCTATTAATTCATAAAAATTCACCACTATTAGGGGCAGTATACCAGCGTAGCTGCTATCATCCGCAAATGTATGGGTAAAAATGTTAAAAAGTCAAGCAAAATATCTTGCATACTCCATGAGACCGATGTAGCCATCAGGTAATAGATCCCCGGTTTGACGTCCGTAATACAAAAATCCCCCAAAGATAACCAGCGTTCCATATAGGGGGAGTCCCTCAGGAATCGGTTTGGAAATAAGCCGATCAGGCAACACCTTCAAAAGGAACCGCCAAATGGACAGGTCCTTCTATTCTAGCTTGTTGATTCGTAATAGGATACGGCTTAGACCAATCGTTCAGTTTCTGCAGTGAGCTCAAATCGGTGTCTGCTAGCAGCGTAGAATGACGAAATTGGGATGGTGTCACGCCTACCTGTTCAGTAAATTAAGAAGTGAAGGTCCCCAAACTCTGTTGTCCGATCTCCATTGCTATATCGCGAACGGTTAGATCGGTACTCAGCAACTTTTTCTTTACCTTTTTCAGTCGAAGAGAAGAAACATAATAAAGCGGGGAAAGGCCCTTCTATTTTTAAAAATTCGTATGAAGTGATACGGACTATAAGCTATATGACCAACCAATCGGGAAAACGAAAGAGGTTCATAGATATGTTGATGTCTCGTCTATTTCCGAATATCGGTCAGTCATTGTTTCATCACCTCCTGTTACTTCAATATTCTTCTTTTTCTCCATATTTTCTCTTACAGTCTAATTCAGTAATTCGTCCACTTTTACATAACATAAATTCCTTAATTACAAACTTCTATATCCTTCTCAAAAATTTCTACTGATCTTCAACTAAATCGCCCTAACAGATCGGTATTCCATAAATTGGAGATGTCAAGTTCTTTTCTGCTTTACACTAGTCTGCTGCAGCCTTTTTCTGTATAAAAACCACTATATGAAAAATCTAGTACCAGCCACCTTCTTTTCCTCAACATTCGGAACAAAGAAATTGCTTCAATGATTCGACTGATTAACCCAGTCATTATTCAATTCGCCTGACCCGTCCGTTAAAATGGTTCTTCCAATACCCTGTGGACATATCGGCAAAGGCGACCCCTGTAGAGGATTGGGCTCCAATGAATTTCCCATCTCCTGCATAAATGCCGACATGTCCATCAATTCCGTTTGTGTCGAAAAAAACAAGATCACCGGGTTTCATTTTATTTGGGGGAACAGGTTTTCCTAATTCCTTTAATGTAAAAGTCGTTGTCATTCCTAACATACCTAAATTCACATCGACTTGCTTAAATGCCCAATGAACAAAACTTGAACAGTCAAATCGACCTGCTTTAATATCGGCTTGGTTTCGACCCCCACCCCACACATATGTAGAATTTTTAATCCATTTTCGACCAACATCTACAACTTCAACGCCAGAATAATCTCCCGCCCCACCTACCTCAACATAACCTTGAACATATCGGTCAGCAAAACCTAGAACTTCTGAGACGTATCGATCATCATGATTATAGGCAAAAACAGCCTCTCTCAATTGTCCATCCGCTGCACCATTCGCTTTTAAAATTTTTGCAGCTGCAAAAATTGCGTCTTTGATGTTCCACGGGTCAGCTTTCCCATCACCATTTCCATCAACCCCAAATCCTCCATACCGTTCAATGACTTTTGGCTTTGTCTTTTCGGATTCGGGTATATTTCCTTTCCCTAATCCATCACAAGTAGAGTGACCCCACCCTACCCACGTACAGGGCATGAACTGCATATGGCCTTCCGCACCAACAGGTGAAATCATCGGAGTGATGGTTGAGAAGTGTGTTTCCACGCGGTGATGGGCTGCCAATAAATTCCAAGGAACACCATACTTTTTTTCAGCAGCTTTATAAACCTTTATAAATTTGGAAGGGATCTCATTCTTTCCGAGGCTAGATATATCCCCCCCCCAATGTCGTTGTTCAGAACCTCCATCATCGCCAGAAAAAATCATGAAGAACATTGTAACGACAATAATGCCTAGTATAAGTACGACGACAATCGCTAAAAAAACAGACCACCCCATAGCGATTGCTCCTTTTGTTGCACCTGCTTTTGTAACTTTTTTCATAATAGGTTTTGCAGCAGACAAACGCCCCGTCCGAGCCTTCTCATGTTCATTAATGTGCGACATTGACTTTCACATCCTCTACTTTCCATCTTCCATCAACGACTTGTAAACTTACTAAATACCAGTCTTCTGTTTCAGAAGTTGTTTCATCCACGGATTTTGCTTCTCCTGAAACAATAACGTTCCACCGTATAACCTTACGATCCTTATGGGCAACAGGAATAACGTCGGTATCTTTTGCAGTTAAGTAAGCGCGATCTAACGTTTCTCGACGAGGACTTTTTTTTAGGTTCTCATATAAGGATTTCGTCATATATTCTTTACTGTTTTCCAGATAGGACATGGGTTCATCCGAATCATAGGAATGATAGTTTCTTGCAAATTGAATCGCAACCGCTTTGGAATCAGTCAATTGTTCTTTCGTAAACTTCTCTGTTTGGTCATACTCATTGATGAGTTTTTCCTCAGAAACATTATTCGTTCTATCGGGAGTGACACTCTCCTTTTCTGGAACTCTCGTTTCATCATTTTGACGATGTTCAACCTTTTGGCTATTATTTTCAGCAGCGAAGCTAAATAACGATACAACAGAGAATCCCACAACAATGAAAATTAGCAAAAGAAACAAAAACAACTTGATCCGATCACGCTTATTTTCATAATTCCACCCAAACATAGGTCCTCCCTCGCTAATTCGAATTTTTCCTTGATGTTCTTGTCTGGTCAGTGTTATTCATCAAAGTGCCGTTAAAGCCACTACTCTTTCGATCCGAATTTTGTAAATCATCGGTGCCTTTCACATGATTATTCGGAGATGTATTCCTATTTTTTTCAATATGTTCCCTATTACGGCGTTCCATATAATAGCGCGATTGTCTTCTAGCCAGGTCGGTTTCTTTATGATTTACATGTTGCTTAATATCATCGGTATCTTTTAATAGATGATCGGGGAGTGGACCTGCAGTTCGATCTTCAACCTGGGCACTGTTATAACGTCCAAACGATTGAAAATCATCTTTCACGACAGAGAGTTTTGGAAGTTTATTCTCGTTTATATTCAATTCCTTATCATCCGTTCGATCCATATTTTCCTCATTCTTTCCATTCCGATCGACACCGTGTAAAGGATCCTTTTCTTTTACATGAGCATTTGTTTCTTTGGATTGGCGATTTCCCTGCTGGATGTACGGCTTTAAGTCGTCCGTACTGTTTTGTCCTTGAGGGGATATACGGTTACCATAATAATCTTTTTTAACGTAAGGCTTGCTTCTCCGGTTGCCATTATAATCTCCCTTGCTTCTCCGGTTGGCTAGAGGTGCGGGGCTCTTCCACTTATTCCTGCCAGTCAACACCCCTCCTAGATTACCGACCGTTTTCATTTGGTAATATTTTCGAAGTGAATTTTGAAGGGCATGTCCCGAGTTGCTCTGAATATTGTTAGTCGCGGTCGATACTATATTAAAAAAGTCTCTTCTTTTTATGATAAGGCCTACAAAACAGATGATTTGAATCGTCATCATCCAAATATAACCCAATTTTGAAGATTCTGTTGCACGGTATAAAATCGCGGATATTCCAAAAAGGATCGTTAAAAACAACGAAATCCCAATTTTCATAATTTGTGTATGCAATAATTTCATGAGCCAACCTATCCCTGCCTGTTGCCAGCGTGGCATTAGGGCCATTAATAAAGGCACAGGCGAAAACAACGCTAGAGTAATGAAAAACATCTGATACAAAATAATGGATCCCGAAACTATTAATAGGATCAATCCAATAATGGCGTTCGATAACAATAACAAAGGGATAAACCCTAAGCGTTCGGTCACACCACCTAACGACATCATTTCATTTTTTTTCCCCCCTGTTATTTCCTTTTTTCCATCTGCTTCATCTTTTACTAAAGTATGTCGACTTTCGTCATTTGGTCTAAGTTTAAGTAGCTTTTTTACACGATCTTTATCAACGTCGGTCGTTCCATATTGCATGAGGAGGTACGGCTTTTTAACCATTAAATCAAATAGTTGATTATGAATCGTTGCAATCGCTTCCTCCTTGTTATAAGACGCTTCAGGATCAACGATACTCGCAGATATCGCCAATACCTCACTCTGAAGATTACTTGACCAATCATTCAATCCACCTAAGATTTTTCCAGTATTCGAAAAAAAGCCCAAAGCGAAAACGAAGATAATCAGGGTTGATAATAACCCTCCCCATGCACGACTGCTCTCCCGTTTAATCATGCCGACATAGGCTGCCCAAGTTCCTGTTAGAGTGAGAATAAACGTGAGCAATAAAGGCCAGATACCTTGTTTGGTAAAACCACCAGGACCAAATCCTGCAATATTTTGTACGGCTTCTCCAATGATATCGATGACATCTGAAATGAAATTGAGTTTGAACGCTTCTTGCACAACCTTGATGATAAAACTAGAAAAAATAATGTTATACGTCCAAATTGTGTTAACCATTTCCATGAGTTGCAGATAAAACGAGTGTTCAACCCCATCACCCCAATTCCAAGGTTTCCAATCATCTGAAGTATCCACGTAGGTTTCCAAACGGTAGCGATTGGTCGGATACTCGTTATAAAAGAGCTTCACTTCTCCAATATATCTCTTACCATCACTATACCCTGGAATTGGAACGAGATGGTCGGTCAGACTAGCTGACGCTGAAATATAGGTGGGTAGGAAGAAAATGATGATCATCAAGAGAATCCGGAAAGATCGTCTCATTGTTCATACATCTCCTTTAAAACTTCCGGTTTTAAATCCATCGTCCGTTTCTCAAAATCATGGAGATCCCCATATTTTGTTCGTTTCCATCCTTGATCCGTTTGGATTACTTCCATTCTTTCTGTAACCATCTCTCCTGTTTCAGGATGTTCATAGACAACCTCATAAAAACAACTTGTATCATTGGCTTTCCATTCCGTCAATCGATAATTTTCAATGACGAAGGTATTATCGGCGTCATCTTCTGGATCGAGTGCTATGGTTTTTTTATCAAGAAGATCAAGCATCTTAGACTCATTTCTTTGTACCTCAGCATTGACCCAGGCGATAGGGATCTTAGAAGCAGCAGAACCCGTCACCTGATTACCTCCACATCCCACAACAAGAAGAATCAAAACGGGAAACGATAGAACAGAAATGAATTTTTTCATACATACTCCTCTTCCCTTATGGATTGGACTCCTTCTTCGATTGGAAATGGATCCCCCTCCCCTACCTTCTTTTGAGCATCTTGGATATCTCTCCTTTCAGATAAAGGTCGAGTATCAAAGGCATCGAATAAGTCTTGAAATAAGGCATGGATGGATACGACACCGACACGTCCTGAAATGTCTTGAAACAGACATTGGCCATTTTGCAACTCTCGAAGAGTGGACGCATTGTATTCGGTATATTTTAAATTCAACAAGGATAATACATTTTTAATTTCTTGTGGATCGGTACTGCGGAAAGCAAATTTCATTCCGATGTTGTTTTTCATTTTTTCATCGAGTAAATCATTTGCATTCTGGGTGACAAAGTAGATACCCGCATTCATAGAGCGGCCTGCACGTACCAGTCGTGTCGCTAAATGGCTTCCTTGTCTTGTATTTAAAACAGCCCATGCTTCATCAAGTAAGACGACTTTAAAAATAGAGCGATCACTGTGAATGAACTTTAGTGCAAATGACGAAATGGGGAGCATCATGGCAACTGAAAGCATCTCCGATAAGTTGTATTTTTCTTGAGGAGTATCTGGGGCTGGAAGTTCTAAATTTTGAATCTGAAGAACATTCATTGCTTGTTCTAAGCTAATTGCCGATTCTGAATCTCCATCACCGAATAAAAGGTGAGCAAAGGATAAGTCGCTAAAGGAGCGAATATGTTCCCCAAGCTGTTTTGCTTCTTCGCTCCCATCGTTTAACAACGTTGAAATGACCTTGCTCAAGCAAGGTCTTCCACCTTCAGCAACCGATCGAACTGCTGATGTCAATTTAGGGAATCGTTTTGAATCATCCAGTCTGACCCCGGTTAAAAAAGTTAGGATATCCACAGCTAGCGTTTCGGCTTCTTTTCGATCTTGATGAATCGAAAACGGGTCTAAACGTCCTTTGTCTTCTTTTTTGGTGGAAAGTGAAATAATATTCACCTGATCCTCTAAGTCATAAAGGTCATTTTTCCAGTTGGTACGCTCGCCTTTAGGATCGATGACCAAAGCCTTTCCACCTGATAGAACGGATAAATACGTAATAAGATTGGCACTGAAAGATTTACCGCCACCGAGCGATCCCAAAAACGCCGCTGATAACGCATTAGTTTTAGTTCCTCGGATACCTTGAGCAGCAAGGTTCGGCATAATGTATACCGGTTGATCAAGTATCCCTGTCGATCCGATAAAGAAACCTTCCCCATCCCCCAACTGCTTCGTCGCACCAAACATACCCCCTGCCACTGTTGCGGGTTCCATAAAATGAATATAATCTTTCACATAACGTTGGGCTCCAGGAAGAAACTCATTAAAAGCTAACCACTGGTCACCATAGGGTTGTTCAACTTGGAACATCATATCGAGGTACATGTCTTTGACAGTATCACAACGACGTTTTAGTTCATCCTCATTTCCTGCCGATACAGCTAGTACGATCGATGTTTTGACTAAAGGCATACGCGTTTTCTGCAAGTGAGCTTCTAATTCATAGGATTCTTGTCTTCCTTCTAAAACGTTTAATCCGGTTTCATTCCCTGTTTCACGCGCGTGCCGATCTTGGTCTTTCAATTCTTTCTGCTTATTACGAATAGCAGACAATGCCTTCCGATTTTCCATCGTTTCGGTTCGTACACTGATTTCAACTGGGAAATCAAGGTTTTGAATCATGTAGATCCATTCCTCACCTGGAAATTCAATTTCATAGGGCACATTTGAAATTGTTAAGAATGCCACGTGCCCTTCTTGTTCCCCCCCTTCCGTAATTTGTTTGACAATTAAACTACGTTTAGGGGAGTCATCAACCAGACCTTCTGATAAACGTAACACATCATGATATAAAGGACGGCGAACGGTAATCTCGCCTTCTTCAAATTCTTTATAATGAACACTGTATTCTGGGCTCCAATCCTGTAATAAGGGCGTCTTACCAATGCCACGGTACCAATTTCGTCGAATCAGCCATTGGATATCCATTTCATTGACAGGTTCAGGATTCAGCCTAGAACGGATTTTACTAAAAACACGACGTTCAGATACCCGATAACGAGCAATGTCTTCTTCAATAATCTCTGGCGTATCCATGCCAGAAGAAACGTTTACGTCTCCTATAAACTCTTTCCATGATTCTTTTAGATCCTGAAGTAGGCTCTTTTTTTGATTGGTATTTTCATGCTTAGGCAACTTCACCCCAATAAAATATCGATATTCTGTACCTTCTTTCCCTAGCATTTTTTCTAATTGGAGGGCCGTATCATCTGTATGCTTAACAGCTGCCTTTGTTAATGGTCCAGATAGTTTCTGTTTAAAGCGTTCATGTTTTTCCTTGATCGATTGGAAGTTGGGCACCACTAACAAATGTGTGTCTAGGTTAATCTGCCAAAAAAAAGCTTTGAGTTTCGTAAAAATGACCTCTTTCTCATCATCAGAAAGATAGTCGTAGTTAAACCCAGCAAGATGGTAATAAGCCCAACACACGCCATCCTGGGAAAAGACAAGGTTCCCTTCAAAATATTTAATCGGAAATTCGATCTTCATCGGGTGCACTCCTTTTGTGAAAACTCAACTGACGATACCCAATTTTGCTTGTATATTGATAAGGTTTTTTTATGATCGACACTTCTTTATAACGATTTTGGACTCGTGATTCGATATGATACAGGATAAAGCGAAAGATAAAACGATGAGGGACTTTCCCATCAATATGTTGCTTCGTAAAAAACCAGGCAACCACTCCGGGCAAGAAAACATACTCAACCAACCCTAAATGCAATAAACTGAGAGGAGGAAAAAGATTGAGCAGCCAAACCAACGTCACTCCCCCTATAAAAAAACCTATCTGTCGGTATGTTATAGGTAACGGCAGGGGGATGTCTTGGATTCCATATAAGACTTTCTCCACCTTCCATACGTTGTTATACGTTCGAAGAATCTTTGGCTCCATGTTTACCCAAATACTCTTTTCCACATGCTAGTGCCCAAATCTTTTACGGATTCCGGTGCAAATATGAACACGGCAACAATCATCGCAAAAACAGCGAAACTTATAAACATAGAAAACTTTCTTTGGAATAAGTAGACAAGTGCCACAGCCCCAATGGCAACCATAAACAAAGCCCCAACTTGCGTTGAAAACCAAGCTTGAATATTTTCTCCAAAATTCATAATCTCTTATCCTCCTAAATTTGACTTATCGTATCTTGATAGACTTCACAAACCAACGACCTTCTTCTTGGACAATGTTCATTTCATATGGATATACAACCTGGGCTTTCGATTGAAATTCCGTGTATACAACGGTGGTGAATACCGTGTAATTGGCTGTCCCTTCCCCTTCTTTAAGAATCACTTCCTTCACTTCCTTGAAAGTAAGAATCTCTTTCATACTTTGTATCGAGTCTCCATTGAAGTAATAATACAATTCATCTTGTGTTCCAGTCGTATACACTTTAAAGAATGTGTTTAAAAATGTTGTGATTTGTTTTTGAAGTTGAGGATCACTTACGATTTCCTCTTCATCGATTTCCGTTCCAACCGTGATATCTGGCTTTTCTGGTGCTGTGACATAGTGAGGAATTTTATGAACGACAAAAGATTCACCATCCGTTTTCACCGGAACTACAAAGTATCTTTCATATGGTCCTGCTTTTTTCACTTTTGGCTTAGGAGGCTTCTTTTTGGCTTTTTTAGCTGCCGTAATCGCTTTTTTATCCGGTTGGATTGTCCTGAACAAGGCTTGCTTTATTCGAAGCGTGATTTCAGCGGTATCCGAACCAGTCTCTTCAACTTTCCAAATTTGTGAAGATGCTAATTTGCTGTTCCACTTCATTCCCTCAAATACCAATCCGGCCTGTTCCTCTAAACCTGTCGCCAAAAAAGGTTCCAAACGTTTTGCGCGTATTTTCATAAATTCTTCCGTGTTTTTCCAGTAGAAGTAATGAGATGCAAAATTCTCGGCAAATGTCTGAGCACCGACACTTGCAGCTAGATTATCTTCTTTCTCTTCTTTTGGTTCAGGTTTTTGAACATGGGCATCGACTCCAGCATTTCCTGTTTGGACAATCGCGACTATAGACAAGCACAAAACGAGTGTAAATCCCGTCCAAAATAGACCCTTTATTACTTTCTTACGCAATACCGTCTGGGGATACTTACGTTTTTTCATGCTTTTCCTCCTTACTTCATGTGTCGCAACATTTCTCGTCTATGTTCACTCCGCTGAACTTCTTCGCCAAGGGCCCAAATCGCAACAAGAATAAAAAGAATAATACCAATAGTTGTCCAAATACCATGTTCTTTGTAGAGTTCATTTATCCAACGAATAACACTATCCACAGCTTCAGCGAATAACGGAAAAATGCTGTATGCCATCCATAATAAAATCCCCGCTGTTAATAACATGATTGTTAGAATGATAATTGAAACCATAAACCGTTTTAGAAAATTAGAAAACATTCCACTCGTTGTTCTTTCTGGAGAACCACGCTTTATTTTGTAACTCATTTTCCTCACCTCTTTACTAGAAAAGAATCAATCCAAATTTATGATGAACTATCCTTTACACCTCGATTTTTTGGGTTAAATGATAGAATTGACCTTGATCTTCTGAGTTATTGGCTTTCCAAATGGCTCCATAAGGGTTGGCCATTACATCATCATAGGACGCAAAAAACAAGGTACCCTGTATTTTTTCAATTGCTTTTGTGTCAGCTTTTTTTGAATGAAACAACAAGCGGTCTCGCTCCGTTTCTTTATTCGATACGAATAATACCCTGACCACATCGATATCCCCAAAAACAAAATCCTCTTTATATGCCTTTTTTAAAACATATTGGTTATAACGGAACATTTTTTCTAACGTGTTTTCAATTCTTTGCCGGCTACGCTCCATTTCAACAAAGTATAAGAACTTAAATTCTTTCTCTTTTACTAATCGTTTCAGTACAAATGCACCATCAGGTCTGATGACTGTAGCAGGTGACTGACGTTTTTTCCCATACTTATCCTTACTCCATTCACCGTAATTACGAAAGGCTCTTCGTTCAGAAAAATAATCGACAAACTCCAATTCTTTCGCATGATGGATGTTTGTTTTATAAATCATAAGAATGTAAGCGATTTGTATGGAATGGTAAATATAAGTTGGGGTTCTTTGTGTCCATCTTTTATCCCAATCAGCCCCTCCTAAAATTTCACTCGCTTCTTGGATACCTTGTGTATCTAACGAATAAGCAAGACGATCTGCACCTCTCACATGTGCTTTAGGAACAGGAAAGGATTTAATATACCCTTCATTCTCTAACGATTTCAAGGCTCTTCGTATGGTGTTTTGGTGTTGTGGCGTCCCATCGGAATTTAAGAATATATATTTTTCTAAGAATGGATAATCCACAAAAACTAAATCATGTAATGTCTCAAATAACGCTTCCTCTCGACTGCTAATTTTTTTCGGCATCTAATCCCCCTTCCAATCAGAACAGTGCATCCTCAATGCTGACTTTCTTTTTCTCATCGCTACTTCCATATTCCGAGTCAGATTCTTCCACATTTAAAGGTTCTTCCTCAGGATCAAATGCGATTAATAAATTATCAGACGTTTCAACATCATTTGAAAAAGATGCAGCCATCGCATGATTCTCAACTTCCATCGCTTTATCAATGGTACGCTTTTTGAGGGCTAGAATTGTATAATTATACTTGGCAGGACCAGGTTTTTTCATTTTTAGTAAGAAAGGACGCGTACGTTCATTCCCAATTTGCATTCTGATATAACTGTAAAACGGTTCAATATTCAAGTAGTCTTGTTCGGTTAAAATTTCAGATGGCATAGATTTATGAACTGTAAGAGCATCGTCTGGATTACCTAGTCGATACGAGACAAAGGTTCCAAAGTTCCGAAAGATTGCATGAGCAACTTCAGAAGGCACTTGCCCTTTGATCCCCTGCATCCCAAGAATAATGGAGGTCTTATATTTTCGTAGCTCCGATGCAAAAGATTCAATGGCATCCTTACTGTGTTCCATTAAACTGGGCGCCTCATCAACGATTACGAAATGATAGGGGAGTTTATCCCTCTCAGATGGAGGGGTGTTAGCTCTACTCTTCCCAGCAAGTTCAGCAAATGTTAAGCACATCGAGCCTACAAGTTTTTTTTCATCGCTCGTTAGTTCAGAAAGATCAAGCAATGTAATACGCCCTTGATCCATATTTTCACGGAACAAAAGTCCATTCGTTTTAGCTCGGAGCATATCTCCCAGTACGCCAGATAACGTCATCTTTCGCAATTTATTCAATGTTGAATTGGTTTTTATATGAAAATCACGATCATGAAGACCTTGTAAATTTGAAAAAAACAAATATAAATCATTTTCGACCGGATCTTCTCGATTGAGCCTTTCAAGGACGTATTCTCGATAATCAGAATCACTTAAAAGACGTTGTAAATTCGGTAAATTTGCTTCCCCTATACGCTGTAAAGCAATTCCACCATTCAAAAAATTATCGTCGATATTCGGACCCCAAAATTCTTTCCACGTACGTTTTAGTACATCTACGACAGTTTGAGCAATCTTATCCTCCGTAGATTCAAAATCCACATCATAAACATTGAATGGTAATTTACCTTCTGAAAACTTGATGTACCGTACAAGATGCTGTTTTTCTGGAGGGATACGTGCGGCAATGTCCTGACATAGATCACCATGTGGATCAATCACGGTTCCCCCAATGGTCGTTCCGACACCATCAAGATTGATCAATCCTTCAACCAAATTAAACATGGCAGTCGACTTCCCCATGCCTGACATGCCAATAAAGGCTGCATGGTATCGAAGGTTTTCTAAATTAAACATAACATCGGTCTTCTGACCATGATACTTATGTTCACCTAATGAAATGCTTAATGCTGAATCCAACTTTGAATGTTTAAATTCCTTGGGTAAAGGAGTCGAGCGCATTTTAAGCCGGTTCAGTTTACTATTTCGAACACGTTCACTGGGTAATCGCATTATGGCAGCCATTTCTTCTGTCCCAAGAATGACTCGATTTTTCATGCGCTCTATCGGATAAATGCGATTCTTAAACTCCCAACGAAATAGAGAACGATTAGTCCGAAACCACCACCACTCACGTCCTTTAAATTGATTCAATCGTCCACTGGAAAATGTCCCAATAGAACCTTTCACATTTTTTATCAAAACTTTAGCATCCTTGGTATTTCTACCAAATGCCAACATACGTACCCCTAGTCTTGACAGTTTTCTCGTTGACTTTCCCTCAATAGCTGTGAAATACAAATCATTATCCTTCTGAAGTGTTTCATCCATAACTCCCTCTTTATGAAGCTGTCTGATAATTCCTCTAAAACTTTTTTCCGTCCGATAAGCAGGTTGGACAAGGAATTGCATATGGATTTCTTGGTCTTCTATGAGTCCATCAAGAAACTCAATCATCTCAGCTTGTGTATCGACCACTTCATTATGATATGTCTTAATCGGGACCGTCCAATGACTATCTGTATATATCTTGGTTCCTGCATGGGGACGGGAAAAATCAATGTTACGATCTTTCACTTCGATAATTTCAATTTCCGGATGTTCCGCATAATATTTGCTTTTAAACGCTTGTCCAATATGAGCATCAGGAACCCAAACAAAATATCGAATCGTATCTTTCGTGGCCACAATTTCCCAACTTATCCACTCTTGTTTCACCAATCTTCTATACCAAGGACGATCTAAAGAATTTAACATCGTAACCCAGGCTGTTTCATCCTTAAAGTATAAAATCTTAGCATCCATCGTTGTCTTCAACTCATACTTAATCCCGTCTTTAGGAATTAATAATGGAAATAAGTGATATCGCAACCTACTGACTCTCCTTTATGGTACCTTTTGTTATTCCGTGGTTACTCACCCTGTTATATACCTATGGAGTGTAAGAGAGTATTGCTCAAAACTGGCAAATTCTCGGATTAATTGTGTATCTATACGTAAATAAAAGGATCAAGCCCATCGATGATGGGCTTACTACAATACGAATCGTAAATAGGGGAAATATGACATATAAAGTAACGATTATAAGCTGATTTAAGCCAATGATCTCAGTGGTCCAAGCAAAATCTTTACTCTAGTGAACCTCAGTCAAACTTTCCTTTGTTGGCAAGTTTACCTCATTTTTGCTCAGTTCTTGTAGTTATGTTTGTCATTTTTTTTGATGACAAATGTCAGGTTTTTAATTTGCTTAAATATGGTAACATGCAATAAATATTAATCATGTGAAGGGGTGTTTTGTATGGTTGAACTAAAATCAAGGCAAAATTCGTCCATTGATTCAATCTTCCCTTTAGAAAAATTTAGTGAGTATGTGGTTAACGATTTACCTGAACATAATCTCCGTAATGAAGTTGAGGATATCAGAAAGGGTGAGAATTTTCTCCCAGAAATGAAAATGGTTGAACACATTGCTTACAATGAACCTTATAGCGTAAAAATAACAGTAATGGGTGATTTAGGAATTTACCTTGTGAGTTGTTTGAAAGCTAACGTGCCACAAAGCGAAGTCTCTTCAATTATTGATAAATTAGAACTGCTGTCCCTTGTTACTGGAGTGGTACCGCGTGATACTTATGCTTCTTATGTTACTTATAATCCTTCTGAAGCTTTAAGAACGTTCTCAGGTGATGAAAGTGAAGTAGGTTTTATCCAACAACATAAAGTTTCCGATGACGCGATTAAGCCGGCAGCCGAAAAAGCATTTGCTTTACAGAATTATGAGTACGACAAAGAAACAAGAATCGCCTATCTTCAAGACATCATTGAATGTTTAAAGGTTTTAAGAAAAGAAAATAAAGCTGTTCATCAAAAGGTGGATCCGAAGTATTTTATCAGTTTATTTAGAGATTATTTTTTTCCAATAACCATGAATGGCCAAGATTACAATGCCCCAAGTGGTGTTCATATCGCTAATATTATTCTTTTAGATATTATTGTAGGAACCGCTGATGATAATTATTTTGCAACAACCTATGAGTTACTTCCATATTTAGAGCCAAGCGAGCAATTAAAAATACAACATTCTATGAAAAACGATTCATTAAAGAAACAGTTTGTAAAAAACTACTTAACCCACAAAAACAATGATGATGAGATAGAGTATTTAAAGGAAATTTTCAAAATGCTTAAGTATTATCGATATGTTCATCAGGGACTGGTGACACGATATATTCGAAAACAAGATAATGCTGTCTCGCATGGTACCGGCGGGTTTCCCTTTGATGAATTTTTGCAAGAGAGAATTGATATTACAGAAGCAGCACAAAGGGATATGGAAGAAGCATTCAAGGATGTGAATAACATTCGTTGAAGGGCATTGTCAACTTAAGAGAGATATAGAGATTAATACATAAGATATCTCAAGAAATGAAGACTGTAATTCTATCGAGGCAAATTTTATTAATATTTAATGATTTTAAGGATTAAAAATCCCCTTGTAGTAGGAAAAGAATTAACCGTTATCGAGGAGATTTTGAGATGATTTCTGAATATAAGAAACAATGGCCGCTTGATTTAGACTGAAGGTACAACAGTAGAAGTAATTTAATATAGAAACAGGTACAATACAATCACCATCTTACCAGAGAGGAGATAAATTTCCATGAAACCATCCGATTTTCCAAGAGATCTTCGTTTTCGCACTCCTGGGCAAGCATTCATTGAGAATGGTGTCGCACATTTACGTAGCTATACAGACGTCCAACGAGCGATGATGGATGATAAAGAGAACGAGTTTTCCCAAGATCGATCGTTCTGGGCACCCAAGGATCAGAGAGTTCACCTCGTTTTTCACTTCATGTGGTCAACTGGAAGGAAGAAGGCGGACGGTACACCTGGTCGTCATGACATGCTACGCAGCATTATCGAGCCATGGTTCCGACTGAAGGCAGTTAAAACGATGGAATCAAAGGTCCAAGAGAATACGAGAGCTCTAATCCGTGCAATCATTGAAAAAGGAACAGGGGAGTTTAATTTAGCTACGGAACTGGCATATCGTCTGTCGATTCGAACAATATGCTCGCTTGTGGGCCTTCCAATGGAACGTGAGGAATGGATGCGTAAACATCTGGAGGCGTTTGCACAAACCCCTAGCTTTGAGCAGGTTAACCGTGAACCACAGGAGATCGAGGACTACTTCTGGGAGGTGATTCTCGATCGCGAACAACACCCACAAGACGAATTGCTCGACGTACTTATTGTTGCATGGAAAGAAAAGAAAATTACAGATCTCGAACTTCTGGGCTACATTTGGGGGTCATTTTCAGCTGGCACTGACTCGACCGGGGTAAACATCACCAATTTCTTCTGCTTACTGGCCGAATTCGGCCTCCTCGATGAATCACGAGCGAGGTTAGATGATGCAGATTGGTTCCACAAGGCAGGAGAGGAAGTTCTTCGTTTTTGCACATCATTTGCAGCAGCTCCATCACTTGCGATTAAAGATGTTGTTTTAGATAGTGGTCTAACGATTCCCGCTATGACCCCGATAAACTTATGGTTAAGTGCGGCCAATCGCGATGAAATGATTAATGGTGGTAATACAAATGCTTCCCATCCTGATGTCTTCGATATCTCTAGGTCCCCAAACCATCATCTAACGTTTGGATCCGGGATCCACTATTGCATTGGTGCCCAGTTGGCTCGACTAGAAATGCGTATTGCCTTGCAAACAGCTCTCCGATATTTGCCAGATTTGGAGTTCGACGACACGAAACCCTTCGATCGCTATGCGGGGCTCGCGGATGGTGTGAGACAAGCATTTTTCAGTTTTAACCAACGCAAGGCTGAGCAACTCGTTGACCAGTTGGAGGAAGGGGTAACCTCCCTCTAAACTTGATTTAGGTATGTTTCGATGACAATGAAATCATTTGATACCTACTCTATCTTTCCAAAAAGGTGTATGAATTCCCTCTTTTACATATAAAGGTTTTTAAGCGACTAATCTTCGATGATTCCCTATTTTAGATTAACCGACTTATCGAATAATTGCCTGTTTATTATTATACAAAATCCAATCATGTTACGTGTTCCTAAGAATGGTACGAAAATAAAGGTGGGAATATGAATGGTAGAAGGAAAAACTTTTTTAGTTGGTAGTTTACCATTTGAAGATGAAGGTGTTACCATGGACCAAGCTTTGAACATACTTAATGGTTCATGGCTTCGTCTTCCTTATGGTGAAATTGGGGAAAAGTCTAATCCAGATCTATAGGTAAATGTATTGGTATGTGAAATTTAGTACGGTCATTGGAGTCATTGTTGGGCAAATGTTATGTTTCCAATGGGCTGCGAAAGCTAAAAAACTATAGAAAATATACAGGTTTAGTAGCAGCAAACTGGAGATTCCATAACAATCCCCATTTTATTCAAATCAGGTATATAACTAATCTTAACTGTTACACTGATGAGTTCAACGATACTCTTTATTAAGATTGAAATTAATTATATTAATACCGATTGTGGGAGGTTTAAAAATTGGAGACTATCGTTATACTATCATTTTTAGGAGTAGCGATATTTCTTACTTTAATGCCTGGTCCAGACAATTTGTTCGTAATTGTTCAAAGTATTTCACAAAATAAAAAGGCAGGAATAGCAACTGCATTAGGGCTTTGTACAGGATTAATCGTACATATAACAGCTGCAACAATTGGGATTTCGGCAATGGTTTATCAATCAACATTAGCTTTTTCGTTAGTAAAATATACTGGAGCAGCGTATTTATTATTTTTGGCTTGGCAGTCATTTAAGGAAAATGAGTCTGTTTTAATAAATGGTAATCAGAAATCTTTAAATTATAAATCATTATATAGAAAAGGAATTTTGATGAATATTTTAAACCCAAAAGTATCAATATTCTTTTTAGCTTTACTTCCTCAATTTGTAGTTAAGTCAAATATTAATATTTCGATACAAATGTTTATTTTAGGAACCATTTTTTTGGTTCAAGCTTTATTTATTTTCATAATAATTAGTGTATTTTCAGAAAAAGTACGACATTTATTATTGAGTAAACCCTTTCTAGCAAAAAGAATGAACCTATTTAAAGGTTTACTACTTGTACTTATTGGATTACAAATTGCTTTCAGTCAAAAATAAATGTAATATTTTTCCCTTTGATAATATATGAATCGGCTAATTCTAATTTGCAATAAACAGATTTAAGTACTTTCTTTAATCTCATGCAATTTATATCATATCTTCCATATGAAAGCACGAATAATTGAATTTGCAAGGGATTAACTCAAATTATAAATCGGATACTATTGTTACCGTGACTTTATAAAAATCAGTATAGAACCTTTAAGATAAATCACTTTATCTTTTTACTTTTTTCACCTCTTTATCCTCCTGATCCGCCTCTAACGCGAGCACAAGCTCATTATAGGCCAGACGTTCACGATTGATCTGACCCCGCTCGCTTACCATACCCTTTTTTTCCATCGCATGGGCAACATGACCGAGATGAATGGTTGGCAATAGCTTAAGTCTACGGGCCTCGTGAGAGAGATGGGTGATTCGTTTCTCAAAGTCTGCTTCCTCAAGGACTCGATTGACATGTTCCGCCCATTGTTGACGCCACCATTTCAGTAACCTTCGATCGTTCCACTCCCGGTTTTTCACCGTAAAACCTGCTTTTGAAATCTCTCGTGTCGGCAACATCACATGCACATGCGGATTCTTCTCATCATCACGATGAATGGCAATATCTGCAATCATACCTATATCAATAAAAGTCGTTTGCACATAGGTTTGAATTAAGTTCCGTTGTTGAAGGTTCGATAATTCAACTGGAAGGGCAATATTGATTTCTCTAGCCAATTGAGAATTTTTTCTCGTCTCCACTTGCTCCACGGCATTCCATAGACGATTGCGATCATACACCCATTCTGGTGCGTTTGGTGGTGCAATAATCATCGTCTCTGGCTTAACCGTTCGTTTGTAAAATTTAGGTTCCCCAGTCTGATCATCGATCAGCTTTTCCCCAGAACGATAACTGGCTGAAGCAACAGCTGATTGGCCATTACTTCGTGAAAGGATTTGAACGGAAAAGTGATAGATAGCCATGGTTGATCCCTCTCTTCAATAGAATGATTTAAATCTGTTAAACTGCTTTTTCCATTGTTAAGTAAAGATGAAATTGTCCATATTGGACGAGCAATTGACAAGGAATTTCAGGTACAAAAATAGGTTTGTATAAGTGCGCCCTTATAGAATAATTATACTACAGATGGGTGCAACATTGTGAAAAAATTTCAGAGAGTTGATAGCTTTTTTATAGATTACTAGTTTCCATGGTTAGGAGGGACTGAAAGGTGCTCGAATTAAACTTCCGAGGCACTGCACTTTAAGGTTCCGGTGGATCGGAGATGATAAAACTTAAAGTGCAGTCTACAACACAAGCTTTACTCAGACATGTTCGATTTATCCTTTGACGAAGTCAGAGGATAAATCGGGACATGTCGGATAAATCTTTGTAGATTTATCCGACCCGCGGCGCGGAGTTCCGAAGTCACCCTTACCTTTGGCTAACGGCTACAATGACCTTCACCGTTCGGGACTTGAACCCTAAAGCGTGTGCACATGCCGGGTACATAAGGAAAGGGGGATGTCCTTTACCGAAGGACTTCCCCCTTTATGATTCTTTGGAATATCAAAGCAAAGGAAAGTTTAAGGCAACACTTTCTCTCCTGGCATATATCGGATCTGCTACAAAGACCTCATCCCTTACACGAAGAAATTCCCAGTATTACATCCCGCAGATTCCGATTACATTGCGGGCACCGTGTAGTAAACGTGATGCCTCCGTATGAATGAATCTTCCCACACATGCAGGTCAAAAAACCTCGAAAAATCAACACTTATTTTCCTTTTGTTGAAGGCTAACCACAGGGGGCTTCGAGTAATCTCAGTTTTTACGCAGTTCACCCATCGTCTTGTTGATTTGATCCCGTGAAAGACCGGACATATTACGCCCTATAACGAGGACGATCCCCTTTACAGGTGTTGATACAAGCTTTCCAGCTACGACGTTTTCGGCCCCCTTGTTACTACTCCGCAGGACCCGATTATTGGAAAGACGAAAATTCCTCGGTTGTCCCTTCAAATAGACACGTGTTACACGAGCGTGTTCTTCTGGATTATCCGGAACAGCAATTTGCGTAACCTTTCCATTAGGGTCGATCTTAATGGCGATCATAGTTCCTCTTTTCCGTTTTACAGGGATCTAATTGAGAGGTGACATGACTCGGGACCTGCCTACTGCTCTATCCTTTTGCCCCCCCCCTTGTGTCGTCATCTCCTCCGAACAAGCACAACAGTACCGGGTGACAGGCTCACGCGCAAGCTGAAGTCGGGTTACTTCAGTGTGAGGTACCTCACACTGAAACAGTGGACACGCTCTCTCCTGGAGGGAAAACAGCCGACATTCGGACGACCACCCAAGCCCCTTACCCCCTTCTCCGTAGCCCGCGCTTGTGCCGAACTAAAAACAAGTGTAAAACCCTTAAACAACGTCAAATCATACAATCTGGGAAAAGATTGATGCCCAACATAAAGAAATCCCTAAATCTTACACGACCCCAACCCCGACATGTTCGATTTATCCGCCAGGAAAAATCAGGACATGTCGGATAAATCCGGATATTTAAATAGCTGGATTTATCCGGTGCCGCCGAGATACAAATAAACCCAAACCACCCCCCGATTCTCCGGGGGGTGGCGGGGCGTGAAGGGATTTAAAGCTGCAAGCTCCCTTCCCGGGCCTCGATGACCGTTCCATCCGGTCGTGTGATGGTGACTCCCTTCAATGTCCATGTACCGGAAACAGAGGCGGGGATAGGGGAAAGCGTCTTCTCGATCGGAGTCGCATCCGTTTGCGGAATCGCTTCCTTCTTCCGCAAACGCTTGTAAAGCACCATGAAAAGATTGGACAGATACATGGCGACGGTTATCAGGGGGTTAAGCATCATGCCGGGCTGCGTGGAAATGACGAAGTAATAGATGTACATCAATTGGACAAGAAAGCCCACGAAAAAGAGCGTGCACAGTTTGCGAACGCTCGACTTCTCCGGCCTCCTCGAAAGATAGGCAATCATCCATTGAACGCCGACGGAGATGATGGAAATGGTAAACGTGATCCAGTCCCAAAACGTGTACGAGCCAAAAGAAAACATGTTCCGATTCCCTTCCTCATTATGCCGAAGATGCCTGACTATCTCCGGAACAGCTTTAGAGTTCCGGTCGTGCTGTGGTTTGCTCTCCTTCTCGAACCAGTGCCACTATAACAGGTCCAGACCCTCGTGCACTAGATCACGGTGGTGTGAGGTGCGTCACACCACCGTCTTCTTCCCGCTCCTTGCCCGCTTCCGCATCTGGTACAATTTCCGCAACTCACGGTAGCACCAAACGATTGCAAAGCCGTTCATGGGAAACCAACTAACAATGGCGCAGATGGCGGGAGGATACCCAGAAATAAGGAAGATTCCGATGAACAAAAAATAAATCTGGGAAAATAGGATGACCCAGATCCCGGTAAACTTCTTCTTCTTTTCCTCGGACCTGCTCAAGAAGAGTCCAATGATCCCAACCCAACCGACAACATAACTGAAAAGATATATGATGGACACTTTCTCTCTCCTCTATGTCTCTTGAAGGGTCTCCCCCGAACAAGCACAACAGTACCGGGTTACGGACTCTGATGCAAACTGAAACCGCCCCCCCCCCCCGTGGTGTGAGGTGACTCACGGGGAAAAAGACAAGCGCAACAAAGAGGTCCTCGGAAAATCCGAGCAAGCTCCACTCTCCTCGTAGCCCGCGCTTTTGCAGCACAAAAATCGACCGTAACCTTAAGATCACACCTTCTGAACCTGGTTCCCTACAGACATGTTCGATTTATCCGCCAGGATCAATCAGGACATGTCGGATAAATCCGGATATAGGCATATCGGGATTTATCCGATGCCGGCACAAACGAATCATTTTCCTTCCCCTTCAGGAAATAAGAGCGGGGACCGTTTTCCGTCCCCGCTCTTATGACATCTCCGAAGAAACCGGCTCCATGTTCCGTCAAATGAACTGATTTCTTCAGATGATGATCAAAGCCCCAGGTTTTCCAGCCAGGTACGTGTGTAGTAAACGATGCGGTGCCGCTTGTTCCGGTGCGTGACGATGACACACCCGGCCTGAAGGCTCCCGCTCACTTTCCATACCGGGCATCCCTTCCGGTCCGTGAGGCGCCCGAGATACTGCATTTCCCGGAGGGCTTCCCCGACCGTCTTTTCCCGATCCCTCCACCTCCGCGAATCCTCGCATATTACGGGGAACTCGCTACCGTTTCCATACGTCTGTCGGAATTGCTTCGGCACGTTCCTGCCTCCTTCGTTCCGTGGTGCCACCACACTAGCAAAGGCATCCCTGCTTGTCTACTTCCACAGGTGTGATGCTGTTCACACGGGAAGACCACGGGGGCCTTCCCGTGTTGGAAAGCCCCCGTAGCCTTTGATAACTAACCGAACCGCTTCACGTACTCCAGGACTTCCCGCGCGTTGGTGAACACCTGCGGGGTGCCGTTACGGGTCTCAAACACCACCCATTCCCCACTTCCCTTACGGTGCCAACGGTTGATCTTGCGCTTCGTACAAACCTCGCGGAGGGCGTCCCTGGCATCCTTATTGATGTGCTGACGGTCCATCGTATCTCCCTTTCCGGTCTTCACTCTTCCCGAGCAACACCCAGCATACACAGTGTCCCGCTTCCTGTCCAAACCCCCGATGTCAGACAGCTCACATCAAAGGAAGTAGACACAGACCGGTTGGTCAGGTAGATTCATACCAATTAACGAAATCGATCTCTAGGGGGAACAGCATGGCGCATACACCGTGTACGAAGTGTGGGGCCACCGCAAACTATAAGTGCTGTGGGCGCTTCTACTGTGGGAAACACTTCAAGGCGCATCGCTACGGTTCCCATTAGGGAAAACTAGACAGGTGCCAGTTCTCAAGAGGAACTGGCACCTGTCCCCACGTTTCTCACCAAAGCTCCATCCAAAAACATACGTCCGCCGGAAAAACCGAGCACGCCCAAAGCCTTCCTCCCTTAGCCCGCCTCTTTCGGACCATGATTCTACCGATGAAGACAACGTAGCCTGACAGCGGAAACCATTAGACATGTTCGATTGATCCTTGGACGAAGTCCGGGGATCAATCAGGACATGTCGGATAAATTCCAAGGATTTATCCGGTGCAGACACCCATAACGAAGAGGCATACTTGCCCTCCGTTATGGGTATCCACCGTCCATAGAAATTCCCTGCCACGCAATAAAAAAAACAGGGCTTTGGTTAGGAACGGATAACCACCGGGTCGAGATGGCGGATACGGAATGCAAAGTTCGTCAAATCCGCATACGTCGTTCGCTTCCATGCGATCAGGCGGTAATCATTCAGTGTCCAATTGTGATCCGCTCTATCCTTCGGGTCAAGGACACGAGACTTATCCGCCAGAAGGGTCCACATCTTCCCTTCGTCCTTCTGCTCTTCCGCCGTGACCCAGGCGACCGGGATTCCTTGCCATTTTGGGACGTGGCCATGGGAACGGGGGCGGTGATGCTCTGGGTCGGCTTTTGGGCAGGAGCTTGAAACTTTCGTATTGGCTGGGAAACCGCGCATACGAACGAATCAAGGACCATAATAAGTAAACTTAACAGTCATATGTGAGCGACCTCATACCTGCCACCTTGCACGCTCCTTCCCAACCTGGTAAGGTGGTTCCCAACGCGAAAGAACGAACGAGAGAAAGGACGTTTCGTGTCCTCTGACACACGCGCCGCTATTTACTCCAGCATCATTCGGAATTGGTTCTTGTTTGGACCCATCCCGGTCACTCTCATGCTCTATATCGGCGCTTCTCCTCTCCATATCTCCACCGTAGTAAGTATGTTGTCCCTCGCCAAACCCATTGAGTGGGTGGTCCCTCGCTTGATGCGTCGTTTCACCGACCGGAAACGCATGTTCACGTGGTGCAGTATGTTGGAACTCGCTTTTCTGGTTGCTGCCGGTCCCCTCGCCTTGATCATGCCGGATGATTGGCAATTGCTGGTCTTCATCGCTTGTTATCTTCTAACGGCCATCTGTATGTCCATCAGTATGGCTTATTGGACCTCTCTTATCGGAGACGTCATCCCGCGAGAAGAACACGGGACTTACTTTGGTAACCGGCAAATGGTTTCCTTCTTGGCAGGATTCATTGCCTTGATCGTGGGCGGCGCGGTATTGGAATGGATGGGGGAAACCATCGGATTCGGTTTGTTGTATCTGAGTAGTGCCGTGTTGCTGGTCGTCCGTTTGTTCATCTTGCGGAAATACCCCAATCCCCCGTTTGTCCAATCGATGGAAACAAGTCTCCTTCGCATGATGCGAAAACCGCTCGCGGATCATGCATTTATGAAGATGACCGCTTTTCTAGCGGGATTTATGTTCATCATGTACTTTGCGGCCGCCCAGCTTTCCTATATTCTGCTCCGTGTCCTGGCCATTGACCCCTTTTGGGTCACTATTGCCTCTGCGATCGCAGTGGGCATGCAGACGATAGCGTCATCTGTCTGGGGGCGATTGACCAAAAAGCACCCGATCCGAACCCTTTTCCTATGGACATTGCTTGCCCTTACAATCGTTTGGCTCCTGTTTGCGGGGCTGATGGTTCTTCCAGCCCTATTCCTGATTATGGTGATTCAGGTCGTATCCGGTGTGGGGCTGGGTGGATGGCGGCTGTTTCCCCTCCTGTATCGCCTCAATGCGCCACACACCGAACGTCCGGCCTATTCGGGAATGTTTAACGCACTGACCGGTATGGCTGGTTTTTCCGGTGGGCTTCTGGGTGGATTCGTCTATGATCAGACCGAATCCATCTGGATACAAAGCATCGGTATTCCGGTAACCACTGGTCTTGTGCTTCTGATCCTGACGGGAGTCGCGCACTATGCCATTCCCCATCTCAATCGTCTGGAAAAGGAGCAAGCGGACGGACGCAAACTGCTGCGGTTCCTCTCAAAGATGGAAAAGCGCAGCAATCGAAACCTAACCCGCATAGAAAATGCCTTGACCCGCATGGAAAGGCGAATCGACGCTCTTCAAGGGCAGGTTTAAGAAAGCGCATTCCCGTCTAGTATAACGGAATAGCGGTCCGGTTCCTTTGTGATAAGAGGGACCGGACCGCTTAGCCTTTTCATGAACCTGTATAGGCAGGGAATGAACGGTCGAGGTCACAGGCAGTACATGGCCGATTACGTGAGGGCCCCCTCGCTTCCCATAGCCCGCCTCTTCTAAACTACGAATCTACCGAAAGAAATCTACGAACCCGGTGTCCAACCGACCGGAACATGTTCGATTTTTCCCTTGACGAAGGCAGGGGATAAATCAGGACATGTCGGATAAATCCTTAAGGATTTATCCGAGCCGGCGGAAGCACGAAAATGCCGAAAAATTCGCTACACTGCGTTATCGTTTCTCTAACTATGTATTGGAATTCCTCCGCATAAAGGGAGAGCCCTCCATGGTGGAGGGCTCTCCCTTTAAACCGTTCTTAGGAGTACTTCATTAGGCATGATGGACACGGTGTGACCATCTTCCCGTCGATCTTGATCGGAATTGTTCCAGCCTTATTGTTACACCCCTTCACCTCACACTTAATGTGGTTCCGACGCTTCCGCCCCGTTTTCTTAACTATGATTCTCTACTCTTAACGATTCCGGATGTTTTCTGACGATTGACAAGGAAAACTTTATCCTATAATCCTCCCCCTGTCTGTAGCTAAACTCCTACTTATCACACTCCGGTCAGACCTGTCTTCTTGAGGGGGACCCTTACACTTCTTGTACTTCTTCTCAGGCAAGGATTGATCTAATCTTCCTTGTAGCTCTTGCTGACAGGAACAACATTACTTCATCTGGGGCACTCATTCAAGCCCAACCATGTCTCGTGATAGTGAGATGGATCACACCAAAAGTCAGCACTTCGCCCCCCCCTGCTTCATAGCCAGCGCTTTACAAGAAACCTCCCACTTGCCGCAACCATCCTTAATAAGGTCGCGGGGGGCGAATCATCGTCTCCCAGGTGGAACAATCCCGACGGCGTCCCGTGTTCGGACGGAAACCGAAAGACCGATACCAGCTCTTCAGTCGCCGCACGTTCCCGCCAAACTGGTTACTTGGGGTAAGAGCCACGGTGTCGGAATGGGCATCGGCCAACTCCAGCAGGCTTCGCATGACCTGGGTTCCGATGCCGTTGCCTCGCTCTGACTCGCTCACCTGAATGTGCGAAAGGATGACGATGCCAGCTTTATTACGTGTCAAGGTAAGGGCTTCCAGACTTTCGTACCGGTCCATTTGCGCTTTCACAAATGGGGACATCCAGTGGCTTGGCATAGGGAGCCTTTCTTCTCGACGTCTCTTCCCCCTATTATAAGACCAGCCCCCGTGGATACAAGGCAGCATCGATTACAGGAGGATAACGACCCAGCAATCCTAAAATGGCTGTAAGCAGAAATACCGTTATTCCCTCCCCCAACGTCAGCCGTTGTAATCTCCATTGACTTGCGGCCAGAAGGAAGCTGGAGCGATCAAAATAGGGGAAGACAATCGCCAAGTTCAGCGGTAGATTAGGCCCCAGCTCTCCCACATGTTCGATTTATCTTTCGACTTGTCGGAGGATAAATCAGGACATGTCCGATAAATCCGGATATAAACATATCTGGATTTATCCTAGGAGAAACAACCTTAACGAAGGGACTTCCCAAAACTCGTTAAGGTTGTTGAACACCAAAGGCAATTCTCTATACTATTCAACTGTATAAGGAGTATACGGAAGTTATCCGAAACATTCGCTGTTGCATATTTTCTATAGTGATTCCCAAGTATGGAGAACTACTGGTTCAAGATGAGCGATATAGAATTCAAAGTTGTTCAAATCCGTATACTTCGTTCGCTTCCATCCCTTCTTAGTCTGAATCACTTCCATCTGTTCAACAATGAACTCATTGTTAGGGTCAATGTAGATGATCTCATAGAAAAAACGACCCTCGTTTACTTTCCATTCCGTCAAATGATAAGTTTCAACGCTCCATTCAAAGTCCGCGTCATCCTTTGGATCAAGTGCAATGGACTTCTTAGCTAGAAGGGCATACATCGTTCCTTCGTCATTCTGGACCTCGGCATTTATCCATGCAACGGGAACCTGTGCCGGATCCTTGTCCGGTTCCTGTGGCACACAAGCCACCGTCACAATGCCCAGTACCATAGACAGCAGATAAAAATAGCGAACCCTGTGCATCGATACTCCTTAATCCTCGGGTCCCTCTCTCGATCCAATACCCATTCTTCCAGTCAGCCCCTCCCTTGTCAAGTCTCTTCCCTGTACTCTCCATGTGAGGGAGGATGCCGTGCCATTCTGGGATGTGGCCATGGGAACGGGGGCGGTAATGCTTTGGGTTACCTTTTGGGCTATAATCGTAAGACTTGGAGCTTGGCCGGGATCGTGATTACGCACGAACCAAAGAGTTTCAAGGAAGCAACGATAGACAGGGGGAAGTAAACGGTCCTCGTTCGTAACCTGCGAACTTGCCTGCCTCTCCTATACGTAGTAGGATGGTTCCCATCACGCGATGAACAGAACGAGAGAAAGGACCTTTCGTGTCTCCTGACACACGTGCCGCTATCTTTTCCAGCATTATTCGAAATTGGTTCCTGTTCGGGCCTATTCCAGTCGCCCTTATTCTCTATCTCGGTATAATGGCTTATGTTAGCGATACTCTCGCCTGTGAGGCTTTCATGGTTTATATTTTCGCTGTTTGTCCCCTCTATCCTCTTGTTCTGATTTTCTGTATTCCCTTCAAGCCTGCCGTCTATTGTTCCCCGTCTCCTACACGCTATTTTTCTTGGGGGAGTTATGGGGACGAACCTTTTTTGAGTGTTGCAATTGCCTAATGTAACCTATGCATGGAATATACACCCCCACCCGCTTCTACTGGTGACGGGTGATTGTACGGTTTACCGTATTCGCTTATCGAAGGATGAACAAGATACCGTAGGATGGAAGCTTGATCTGGCCATACCTCTTAAACCATAAGGAGGTCTTTGGGCTGAAAGTCTTTCAGATTTACTAGATAGACTTTGCTCCCCCAGAAACCTTAGGAGGATGACAGCCTGTATCCGTAATACACCAAATGCTTCCAGCGCACCACCGACACATGGCTGATTAGGTGAACTGATCCCGCCCTTTTCCGAAACCAAAACGAACAGAAAGATGGTGCCACAACCTATAGATGCAGGTACACCAAGACAATCACACACGCCAACCTTTCTGGACATGTTCGATTTATCCTTTGACGAAGTCAGGGGATAAATCAGGACATGTCGGATAAATCCCCTGGATTTATCTGGCCCGCACTTTTCTCCATTAAAAAAGTGGTTATCTCCTTTTCGAGATAACCACTTTCCTTTGTGCTCCTACTAAAACTGAAGGCCGGACGTTTTAGGAACTGCCAACTATTTTACACAGAGTTTCGGTGGCGCCATTCCCTCTCCGTGCGATTGACCTGATCCCGTGTAAGACCGGAACGGTTTCGACCGGTAATCAGAGTCACTCCCTTGCCGGTCCACTCCACGCGATCTCCCGGAAGGTTATTACGCGTGGGGGTGGTACCGACATACTTACGCATAATCCTGGTCCATGCTGCCCCATCATCAGATAAGGCTACCTGCATAAACCTTCCATTCTCTATCTTAATGGCAATCATGAAGCTCCTTCCCCCCCATCGTCCGTTAACTCTGGGGTGGTTGTCGGTTTGTGAGTACCACTCTACCCGAATAATCGACCACCTTGGTACCCCATCCTTATGTGATCTGACTCACACCTAAATCTTGATCCATACATAGACGTGAGGTAGATCACACGAACAAAAGTGGACCGATATGAAGCGAGCTGGTAGCATCATGCTGATCGGCCTGAAATCCAATGATGAGAGGTGATCTCTGCTTGACGCAAAACCCACATCTACTAATATCAAGCGGTGTGAACGACCGAACACGTAAGGAGTTGATTTTGCCTATTTGGGATGTCGCACTCGGGACGATTAGTTCCTTTCTCTTCCTTGTTTTCTGGGCAGGAACCCTTAAACTTGCCGCATGGTTGGGAAATCGCACCCGCGAACGGAACCGTTACAATGAAGCGAACCTAAACACGATTGACAAAAACAAGACACTAGACTGATAAACCAGTCACACTGACCCCCTATAGACTCTTTCGATCCCCCTTCCGGCCCGTCATCTGATAGTGTGTTTCACGTTCGCAAGAGAGAAAGGATTTTCCGTGTCTCCTGACACACAAGCCTCCATCCTTTCCGGGATTATCCGGAGTTGGCTTCTTAAGGGGCCCATCCTTGTTGCCTTCCTGCTTTATATCGGGGCCAATCCCTTGCATATCTCCATCGTGCTCGGCATGACATCCATTGTAAAGCCGATTCAATGGTTTGTCCCTCGATTGATGCATACCTTTCCAAACCGGAAGCGCATGTTCATTTTGAGTGATTTTTTTGAATTTTTCTTCTTGATTGCAGCAGGACCCATCGCTTTGATCATGCCTAATCATTTGCGCTTGCCGGTATTTATGGCTTCATTTCTGTTGTCTACGATCTTCATGTCCGTAAGTATTTCCTATTGGACGTCACTGATTAGTGATGCGGTGCCGGAAGGAAAACAAGGTACCTACTTTGGAAACCGGCAGATGCTCGCTTTTACCTCTGGTTCCTTGGCTGTTATTACCGGTGGAATCATCCTAGACCGCATGGATGAAACCATGGGTTTCTGCTTGCTGTTTATTGCTAGCGCGGCATTGATGATCTTCCGTATGTTCATCTTGCGGCAATATCCAAATCCCCTGTTTGAAAGGTCTACGGAAACAAGTCTGTTCCGTATGATGCAAAAGCCATTCGCAGACCGACCGTTTATGAAAATGACGGTTTTTCTTGCGGGTTTCATGTTCATCCTGCACTTTATCTCGGTTCAACTGAGCTTTATTACTTTCAATGTTTTGGGGATTGATCCGTATTGGGCTTCTGTGATGTTTGCGATTTTCGCAGGGGCGCATATGGCGTCTTCTTACGTATGGGGACGTTTGACCCAACGGTATCCGACCCGAACGCTTCTCATCTTGTCCTTGGTATTCATGGCACTTGGCTGGATGCTGTTTGCTGGACTTGTTGTCATGCCTGCTCTGGTGCTTCTTGTATGGGTTAATATTCTGTACGGGATTGGGCATGGAGGGATCCAACTATTCAGCCTTTTGTACAGGATCGATACTCCCCGATCGGAACGTCCCGCGTATTCAGGAATGTTTAATACGATCACTGGATTGACTGGGTTTATGGGTGGCTTTCTTGGCGGTATCGTGTATAATCAAACAGCATCCGTGAGGCTTCAAAGTATCGAAATTCCCGTAATAAGTGGAATCCTACTAATGGTACTCGCTCTGTTGTCTCCCTACGCCATCCCGCATCGGAATACCAAGGAAAGGTACGAGTCCAACCTTCAACAATTGCAGCGGAAGCTGTCTCGTCAGCTCTTTCTACAGGAAAAGCGCTCGCATCTTCGATCGAATCGGCGAGCATGGCAGCTTTCCCGAATGGAACGGAGGTTGAACAGGTTGAAGCAACGTCTAGGATAAATCTTCCCCCGTCGTAAAAATAAAGTGCGGCCCAAATTCTGGGCCGCACTTTATTATACAAATAGGAGGAGTTTCAGACCCGGCAGGTACCTGGATTCCGAGCGCCGGTTGTCGGATGACCAGATCAAGCCCACACCAACCTCCCCGTTGCCAGCCATTTTCGTTCCACAACGGCGCTAACCCTAAAACGCTAACAGATGTACACTACGCCCACCCAGACATGTTCGATTTATCCTTTGACGAAGTCGAAGGATAAATCAGGACATGTCCGATAAATCCACATATATGGATATATGTGGATTTATCGATTCCGCCGCTTGATGCATAAATTTACTTATAACCAAAAAGACAGAGCGACCATTCTCTATTTAGGGTGGCCGCTCTGTCTTCTTGTTCCAATCAACCGTGAAACAAGCGGGTTCAGTTCTAGAAGTTACTTCATCTCATGGTTCAGATGATTACTCCCTCCCTCTTGAGAATCCCCATCCAATATTGACGTGCTTGCTCCGTATCCGCCCCATGAGCCATTGCTTGCAAATTCAGTTGCTCACGCTTGGGAATCAAACGGACAAGCGAAGCCTTACCGGTAAGCTTATGACGCATACGATACCACATCCTGCGAAGCTTTTGGTACAAGACCTTCATTTGCTTACGCTTATACAGCATAAGCAAATTGAAGATATACATGAACGTCGAAAGTCCGGGATTAATCAATATCCCGTATTCCATAATGCTCACAAAGTAACAGATATATACCAACTGAACAACAGTACCCGATGTAAACAGGGTACCCAATTTCCGTCGACTTGTCTTACCCCCCCTCCTTGAGAGTGTTGCAATGATAAACTGGATCGATACCGATATGACCGAAAGGATAAACGTTACGAGATCCCAAATATCGAACATGACACCGTCCTTGAGTCGTTGGGTAAATCACAAAAGGGCGGCCCGGAAGTGATTGTCAACTATGTGTGTCTCCCACATTTACCGGGACCCATCTCTCACAAGGCACACACTACTGGATTCCTGTTGCTAACACAAGTGGAATCTATGTCTAACCAGACCTCCCGGGGTGTGAGACACCTCACATCCAGATCCCGCAGTTCGGTTTGACCCGATACACGTGCATACTGGACAACCAGAACGGTATCAGACCTCAACCGACACTCAGCTCATTAGGTAGATTCTGACTACCCTTTTAGCGGAAGCTGTACTATCCCTCCACGTAATCGAAGGAAAAAGCAAAGGTCTGGGTGCCTCTGGTCATATGAACGAAAGGAACCTTCGTCCACTCGGGCAGAATGCAGCCTCCCTGAAAGTCAGATAGAAAGCGATTTCCGATACTAGATACCCTAGATATGTTCGATTGATCCTTTGACGGAGTCAGGGGATCAATCAGGACATGTCGGATAAATCCATATATGGTTATATATGGATTTATCCGCTAACGATTGTACGCCCTGAAACATGACAAGTAAGGTTTTCACACATATTGTAAAAAGGAGCGGTCAGCCTCCCTCTCCGGAAAGGCTGACCACTTCCCTAAATGTAATTGGTTTTCACGAGTCAACGGCCATCAATCACCGAGCTGTTTTACTAAGGTATCTGCGTCCCCCAAAGATGTATGAACGCTACGATATCGGGTCGGGGATAAAGCTTGGTCTCGAAATTGTCCATATTTAGTATCGGGATACTTATGCTCTGTTTGGAAATCCGAGCACCTTTAGTGTCTCGTTGGCCAGCCAAACACCGTTGTTATCCCCCATCAAGTGGGAAATATCTACAATCTTAGAAATACCGGGGCCTTGAACCTTGTATTCCTCCCCTCTGTTGTGCTTAATCACGTAATTGTGACCATCAGCGCCAGTGAACCAGACCGTATGTCCATCGAATTTAGCCGAGAGGGCATGCTGATTGGAAAGATACGCTTGGGCCGTAGCCATTGTTTCTCGAGGATTAGACACTCTGATAACCTTTCTTATCGTATCCATATCGGGGAGATCACGGTAACCGAATCATGCCCTCGTTTATGTGATCATCGTGACATTCACCCACATTTCCGATTCTGACACACATACCTATGACGGCCGTAATCATACTTGGCCTTTCCACCACACTTCGGACAGTCCATACTTTCCTCCATGGTTGGTCATTCCGTCGGACAGCTCTTTGCCCGACACGAACCACCGTACCGGATCTCGACCACCTATGCAAATTGAATCCGATTGAGTAGGTGTGACCAAGGTCACATTCTCTCCTACCTTCCGTATTTGACTAGCAATACTGCTCTTTTATCTTACAGGCTTATCCCTTTTTCTGTGGATGTACACATATCCTCCTACCACACTTTGGACATGGCGGCCAGTCCTTCGGCGGTTCTCCAGATGGTCGAGAACACACGATCACGTTCACTATTCCTCCTTTTTGTCAAGGAACATTGCTGCCGGACAGGAACAACTGTACCGGACTGAGGACCCTCCGATTCACGTGCCTAGTCCTGAAGGTGTAACTTCTATCACATCCGTCGCCCCTTAGCACGCGCTCGGCGTGCCTTTGAATACAGCTGGCCTGATCAACCTCGTTCACTCTCTTTACAGGGTTGCTTTTAGCGATTTATCTGACAATCATCATTGAGGACTTACCCCTGGAACTCCGGAAGGGTTCCATGCCATTTCAACCGCAACCCCTCCCTTTCCCCTTGACATGTTCGATTGATCCCCTGACAAAGTTAGGGGATCAATCCGGATATGTGCAATATCTGGATTGATCAGGTCCCGGTTCTTACGTTCCGTAACGATTTCTTACGCTGAGTCCCTTCACAAGTTCACAAGGTGACGCACACAAGCGACCAGCCCTATGACTTCTCTCACACCATGCGTACGTGTGCAAACCAACTGAAAGTGCTAAGCTAAGTCCTGCAAGTTCCCAGTGAGAGAAAGAGAGAAACCGTTGAAGCGGTGCACAAACTGCAAGGAGTCCCAGAACCTCACCGCCCTGTGGTGCAATCCCCGTCAAAAGATGTGCCCGGAGCACTGGCGCCACCACGTGAAGTCCTGTGACAAGTGTAAGCGATACTACCCCGCTACATAAGTCACTGTGGTTGCCCCTTCGCCATTTAGAGGAGGAAGGGGCAACCACCCCTGTACTTAGGATACCTAACCCCCACCTCCCCCGCAGCCCGCCTTTTCAGGATTACCCTCCTTGCCGAGAAAGGAACAGTATCCAGACAAGACAACCGTAGAAAAGGGTAGGTATAACGATATCCCAAGAAATCTCTTTGACTAGGAAGGGTCGAAATGCTCACAAGGAGGGATGCAGCCCCCTGAGAAATGTACAACAATGAGCGAAAAGGGTTCGCACATCGGCTAAACATGACCCGGTATGCTGACCCAGACATGTTCGATTTATCCCTTGGCGGAGTCAGGGGATAAATCAGGACATGTCGGATAAATCATGGATATGTCCATATCCCAATTTATCCAAAACCGGTGCAATAGAAACGCAAAGCACCGAGTGACGTCACTTGATCACAAGCTGAACCAAAGAAAGTGGGCAGCCTCCCCGGGGAGGCTGCCCGGTTACTGCTCTGGGGTTTGGTCCTGTTCTTGTTCGGTTTGGTCCTGTTCTTGTTCCTCCGGTTGCCCTGTAAAAATTCTGATGACCTCATGAACTGGATCGATATCGGCGGGCAACTGAATCCTCCAATACGAATTGAAATTTACAGCAAGGGGACACTCATTCTAGCGGTCTCTTCGCTGCCTAACTTAATGGTAGCCGCGGCCTCAGTCGGTCTCCGGCTGCTGATCCTGACCCGTGCGCTGGTCCGTAGTGCCCTCCTCGGGATCCTCATTACAGCTCTCGTGACTGTAGCAGTAGTCCGGATCCTTCGGGTCCTTCATCTCCATTCCCTTCCCTTACTGAGGGCGTCTCCCCCGGACAAAAACAACAGTACCGGGTACCGAACTCCGGCGCAAATCAAAACCGGTCAATCGTGATGTGAGGTGTCTCACACCTATTTGACAATTCTTCACAAATTTCCTGGATTAGAGATTGTCAGTTAGATCCCAGAAACGCGAAAGGTTTATCCAATGCTGCATTATTTCTCACCCGAAGGCTGGTCAGAACGTCGAACTGAAGAACGAAAACATGTCCTCATCAGAGACTGGTGTGACCGGATCAAGGGTCAACCCTGGAAGAACGTGAAGGGAATTTCCCCTTGCAGTCAGCAGAAAAGCACGATAATGAAGTCCTTTACGCCATGATCGGTTCCAACCCTCACCTCATTCACATCTCGGAACTTCCGAACTAAGAAACATCGGGTTTGCCCTCTCTCTGTTAGACGGAGGGGAAACCTCCCACCCTTCAAAAATTACCTCAAAACACCTACACATAGCCAGCGCTTTTCAGAACCACAACGGACCGTAAACCTCTTACAGACGATAACAGCCCCCAAACAGCATGAAACGATGCCCCCAACTAAAGGGAGCAATTCTCTTACGCAACTGAACCCGAACATGTTCGATTTATCCTTTGACGGAGTCAGGGGATAAATCAGGACATGTCGGGATAAATCCAGAACGGATTTATCCGAGACCGGTGACGGCGCGAAGCGCCGAAAAAATTTTTCGGCACTGGTTACGGCCGTAACCATTTCCTTAGGTTGAGTCACATGAAGGGGAGCCCCCCAGGGGGCTCCCCTCGTCCTCACCAGGCTTGTCGCCGTCGCTCTTCCTTCCTCTTTCGATCCTGCCGCCGCCGCTCTTCCTGCTTCACCCGGTCCACTCGCCGCCGCTCTTCCTTCCGGTCCCAATCTTCACAACGTCGAACTTCCTTCAGTTCCCAATCGAGTTGTCGCCTCAGTTCCTTGGTCTTCCGGTCTTCTTCACGCTGCTTGGCCGCTTCCGGGCTTTGGTACATCTCACGCAACCCACGGTAGCACCCATAGATCGTCAGGGCGTTGGTGAGAAACAGGCCATAGGCATCCGTGGAGATGTTAAAGAACACCCACGGAATTTGAGCGAACCCATTAACCCCGTAACCTACAGTCTTCTTCGTACGCTCACTGTACGTAGTCAGGAAGAATCCGATTGCCCCGAGCAGTCCGAGAATATACGAAATGATCGTGATCATTGACCTCGATCCCCCTACCTTTTCCGTTCGCTCCGTCGTGGCTTACAAGGAAAACATTACGCGACTCCCTCTCTGGTGTCTATAGCCTCTGACCTGCGGTTTTCTGTATCACGGCAGGCCAGAGGCGGTGTCATTGCAAGTAAAAACCTTATCCTTCTCACCATCTGAGAACTACATTTCACACTTTCACCAAAAATTCACAGAAACTCGGACGATCGTTCAAGCCAACTTCCCTTCTCCGTAGCCCGCGTTTTTCAGAACCAAAACGGACCGCGGAACTCGCTAACAACATCAATACCCCTAATAGCTTGAGAAACATATGTTCAAGGAATCGATTCTCCATCTCAACAGAAAGCGTCTACGACACAAGTTTCACCCGGACATGTTCGATTTATCCTTTGACGAAGTCAGGGGATAAATCAGGACATGTCGGATAAATCAGGATATTTTAATATCTGGATTTATCTGATTCGTTTTTGTACAAAAAAGAGCAGGGCAGGCCCTTTTAAAAGAGCCTGCCCTACAAGCGATTATCGCTTACTTCCCCTTCTTCTTGTAGTATGCCTTCTTAGCGGCCGTCCCAACCGCCTGGCCAGCCGCCTGGCCAGCCGCCTTGGTCCCCTTTACAACTGCCTTTCCGGTAGCCTTGGTGTTCCCTAGGGGACCCTTGCACTTCTCATCGACGAAGGCGTCGCATTCGTCGGGAACGCGGCAGCCAGAGCACATCGCCATGAGCTTCCTCTTTGGTGTCTTTAGGGGCGTCTCCCCCGAACAAGAACAACAGTACCGGGATTCGGCCTCCAACACAACCCGAAACCATCTCACGGTAGTGTGAGGTGTCTTACACCTCCAGTTCATGCCAACGGTCCTATGACGACCAGATCAAGCCCCGACCATCCTGCTCCGTAGCCCGCGTTTTTCAGAACCAAAACGGACCGCGGAACTCGCTAACAACATCAATACCCCTAATAGCTTGAGAAACATATGTTCGATTCTCCATCTCAACAGAAAGCGTCTACGACACAAGTTTCACCCGGACATGTTCGATTTATCTTTTGACGAAGTCAGGGGATAAATCAGGACATGTCGGATAAATCCCAATATAATCATATTGGGATTTATCCGGGGCCGCCGAAGACACTACGATCGGAGATGCGAAACATCGAAGTTCAATTTGAACAAAGCGTGAAGCGCCGAAAAAAATTTTTTCGCTCCGACTACGCTGCGCAATCGTACCCCTCCAGCATAAAGGGGAAGCCCTCATCTGTAGGACTTCCCCTTTATTTTTTAGCTGAATCGGCTTTTACATGATGTTCGAAATTTTTAAGGACATCAAACCAAACGGATGGAATTAGGGCGGTGCTCGAATCATGACACTCCCAGGATCGAGGAAGCTCCGTTTAGGGAACTCGTATGAGCGGCTGGATCGGCTTTTACATGATGTTCAAAATTTTAAGAACATCAAATCAAACGGATGGAATTAGGGCGGTGCTCGAATCATGACACTCCCAGGATCGAGGAAGCTCCGTTTAGGGAACTCGTATGAGCGGTGGATACGCTGACCGTTTCCTACTAACGATCTGCGCTAGTCACTTCTTTTTTACCCTGTTACCGCAATTCTGGCACCACCATACACCAGACTCTGGCGTACGCTCCACCATGTATTCTCCACACTTCGGGCACTCAATCCTCTTCTTTCCCATCGGGGTTTCAATCCCTTCTTTAGAAGCGTCCCACGAACAAGAACAACAGTACCGGGATTCGGCCTCCAACACAACCCGAAACCATCTCACGGTAGTGTGAGGTGTCTTACACCTCCAGTTCATGCCAACGGCTCGGACGACCAGATCAAGCCCCGACCATCCTGCTCCGTAGCCCGCGCTTTTCAGAACCAAAAACGGACCGTAGATCTCTCTAACAACATCAACCCCCCTAACAACTGGCACAAGTACGGATTGACCAACCTACTGGACCAGGTTTCCCCAAACCCCCATTACAGGTAAATACTTCAACCACCGAGGGGAAATGGTTGATCAACGGATCGAGAGCTTACCTCTTATTGCGACAGGTAACTTTCATGAAATCGTCCCCAACTTTTTCCGGTTGACTAGAATGACTCTCGCCGATCTTTCCTCGCTTCGTGCGAAAATGGAACAGACTATTTCCCAACCTATCGATTCTGAACGTGTCATTGAAGGCATAGTTTTCGCCCTTTGCTTCTTTAAGATTCATGTCATATAGGTCGTTGAGGTATCCAACAACCTCACGCAGTGTTGCCATGATCACGACTCCTGATGATTCGGGTGTGTCCTTGTTCCTTACGAACACCCTCAAGATACAATCCTACGGCTGGTCAGACAAGTTCACCAACTGTGACCCATCTCACTACATATGGGGACTTAACCACGGAGGGGAGGTAATACAATCCTACGCCATTTATGTTGCGACAAGAGAAAAACGGAATAAATGTAGACGGCGTGGACCCACGATTTCCCCAACTTTAGGAAGCCAATCTTCCTACGCAAACCGAACCCAGACATGTTCGATTTATCCTTTGACGGAGTCAGGGGATAAATCAGGACATGTCAGATAAATCCGGATATCCTATATCTGGATTTATCCGACCGGCTCGCTTCCAGCGCGAAGCACCGAAAAAAATTTTTTTCGCCTTTATTACACTCCATAACCCTTGATCACACTGTGTAGTTATACTGAACCATTATAAAGAGGAAGCCCTCATATGAGGACTTCCCCTTTATTGTTATGGTCTCGACTTTTTTACATGATCTCCCCCTTCCGCTGACCGTTGTAGTTAAATAATTAAATAAACTTCAAAGACTAGCGTTAGGGCGGTGCTCGGATCATTTTACTTCCATAACGGTTGAGCTATCGGTACTAGTTGCGCTTTCCCTTGCAAGAGGTCAGGTGAACGACCAGCGCCTGACCACCGTTGGGAATCTCGGTACCGCACCCCATCGGGCAGTTACCCTGTAGGGGTCTACCCGTTCCCGATTACTGCTCTGAATCCTCAGGTTCTGTGGAGTCCGTTTCGGCTTCCTCCGGCTGTCCTGTAAAGATTCGAATTACTTCAAGAACCGGATCAATTTCGGCAGCCACTTGAAACCTCCATAGGGAATGGAAAAAGAGCCGTTCTTCTTAATTCGGAGCAAAGGGACCACGAATTTCTCGCGGTCCCTTTGCCCCTTGACTTAGATGGCTATGGAAGCCATCTCCTCAGTTAGTCCGTCTCGGGCTGCTGATCCTGACCCGTACGCTGGTCGGAAGTCCCCTCCTCGGGGTCCTCGTTGCACCCCTTGTGGCTGTGGCAGTATTCCGAGTCCCGCGGGTCCTTCGGCATCATCAATCCTTCCTCATGGTGGGGGCGTCTCCCCCGAACAAACACAACAGTACCGGGTTCTGGACTCTGGTGCAAGCTAAAACCGGGTCATGAGGTGTGTGGTGTCTCACATTGATAATGCCAGTCGCTCGCAAGATGCCCTCTCGATCTGTCGGTTTCGAGAGAACATCCCACAGACTCGAACAACAAGCCCCATCCTCCCGACATCCTTGTAGCCCGCGCTTTTCAGAAACCCAACACTTTCCGCAACCCCTGATGAGTCACGGAGGGGAATTTAGTAACGCAGCCTAGAGAACCTCCATAAGAAGAGCTCCCAGTACCCGACGACGGCGGCGGACTGCCGCCGGATCACACCGAAGGATTCATGCTCTACAAAACGACAGAAAGCAAGTCTCCTACATAAACCACTCGGACATGTTCGATTTATCCTTGGACGAAGTCGGGGGATAAATCAGGACATGTCGGATATATCCGGATGGGATACATCTGGATATATCTTCTCTTAGATTACCTGGACAGTAGATGGGGATGGAGAAGGGTGATCCTGAAAGGGGATCACCCTTCTCCTTACTGTTACTTCCGCCGCTGAAGTTCCGCGCGCGCGGCTTCCCGTACCTCAGGCCGAAGAGCCGTGTTGTTTGCCTTGGACAGAAGCTCGTCCTGCATCAGCCCTCGATAGTCCACCTGTTCACAGGAGCACCCCATCTTCTCATACCTTCGCCCACACGGACAACGCCCAGGCTCTTCCGGCAGTTTCGTCATCATGCTTTCCCTTCGTGTGATGGGCCGAACAAGAACAACTATACTGCGGTACGGACTCTGGTGCAAGGCGAAACCGGATCACAGGATGTGAGATCCCTTACACTTTCATTAATTTTCCCGGCATGGAGTTCTCCTTGACCGACGGTGCGGAGCATCGAAACTCACTTCATATGAAGGCGTGAAAGGCCAAGCTCGCTTTGGTCCCTGAGGCGCATAAAGGGGAAACCCTCACCTGTAGGACTTACCCTTTATTTTTAACAGGCGGCTTTTACATGACCTTCACCCCTTCCGATGATAGCCGTTTTTAAATAATTGAGAACATTCAATGCCTAGCGTTAGGACGGCGCCCGGATCATCACAACTCCTGCTAGGTATCTCTCTCTAGAACTCCCCTGAACTCCTCTGTTGAGGGCGGTGACCACGCCCATGAGACCGGCACCAGGGCAACTTGCAGCACTCACACACAAAAGCGGAACGTCGACCGCAAATGTTACACATCATTCCTCCTCAAGGGCGTCTCCCCTTTGACTTGAACTACAGTACCAGGCTCCGTCCTCCAGCACAAATCCAAACCACACATACCGAACTAGCCTGCTGCAGCCACAAAGGAGGCGGGGGCGAATCCCTTTAAATGCGTATGAGCGTAGCGAAGTCCGACTTCCCCTTCACCAACAGACGTACGCTACCAACACGAGCCCCTTCGGCATGTTCGATTTATCCTTTGACGGAGTCAGGGGATAAATCAGGACATGTCGGATAAATCCGGATATTTTAATATCTGGATTTATCCGACCGGCTCGCTTCCAGCACGAAGCGCCGAAATTTTTCCCCTGTTACGCTCCGTAACGCTGGTTACGGAGCGTAATTCCAGCCGTATTCATTCAGGTTTCCGATTTCAATATCAATCGCCAAAAGGACCGAAACGAAAGGGATCTTTTCCTTGCCATAAGCGGAACGGTAAAGCTCGACCGCCCTTTGCCGTGTAATGCTACGCCGCTTCATGCCTTTTGCTAGCATTCGGGCGAATGCCGCCTGAGTAAACGGGGAAACCGCCACCGCTCGAAATTCGACGGTTTCCATTTGATAGGCGGTTTTAAAAAGAATGCGGGCGCCCGATCGGGTAATGGTCCCGGAATTAATCTCTGTTACTAGCATGTCTGCAAACTGCTTTTGGATGCTGACGGAAACCATCATGCCGTTATTCCCCTCTATCACCTTGCGCCTTTTAAATCTAGCGAATGGGGCAAGCGACATTCCGGAGAATGCCACTCACCCGAAACGCTAGCATTTGAGCGATTCGTAATCCAGGTTATTTCAGTTCGATTCCCTGGGCCTTCAATTCTGAGCGTACCCATTCTGTAGCGGCGTTTTCACTCTTCCATTGCGAATCCCTGCCACGCATGGCACCTAGATAAATGGTTCCCGACTCTACCTCTTTAACATCTGTCGATTTTCCGTATCCGTCGCCCTTCCCAATCCCTACCTTATAGCGAATATCCTTTCCTTCGCATTCCCTCGCCGAGAAAACAAGACGCCGGAACATGGAAGGATGGGCAAGCGCAAAGGCGAGACTAGGCAGGTTGACCTTTTCCTGACTCTTCTTAAGGGCAATGCGGTATTCAATCGATTCTCCGCCATTGCTGGCATGGGATACCGCTACAGCCACAATTTCACACCTTCGCCCCGCACGTTCTAGCGTGGCCACCAGCGCGGTAATGGCGGCTCCTCGTCGCTCAATCACTGAAGTTTTCACACTCGCTGAAGCGGAAATGTTGACGAGAAACCGAACGATCTTTCCTTTTCCCGGACGGGGGCGGTTGGTCTCTTGCAGCGTGACATATGGCTGCGGGTGACCGGTGAGGTAATTTCCCATGGACAACACGCCGGGGCCTACTTCCCGCATAGCGGTGGTTCGGCGGGTCTTCCTGCCCTTGGGGGCGAGCGTCACGCTTTGCTGCGCGAAACGTCGCGCCCCTTCCTGCCATCCATCGGCAAGGTGAGTTGCCTCCTCCCAGCTCGACGTACCGGTAAACTCCTGATTCCCCTTTGTGCGAGAGGAACGGCGATACGTCGGCATATCGCTGGGCCCCTTGGCAAAATCGACAAAGGCGGAAAGACTGCCAAACTGCCGGAATACGTCCATTTCTAAAAAGCCTTTCCCTTGGTGAAAGCATTTCCGCCAAGGGGAGGGGGGCGGAGCCCCCCTCCCACCATTACGACCGGTTACATCTTCGCGAGTATCGACCGCTTCGCGTCCGGGCTTACTCCCTTCCAGAGTACCAAATTGGCGACGGTCTCCCGGTCCATCCCCTTTCGAAGCAGCTTCGCGCCGTTGATGCTGGCGCGCGGGGTAACCAGTAGCGAAACTCCGGCAAGCTCAGCAGCTGCCCGGACCTCCTGAACGTAGATCACCCAATCAGTTTGGTCCTCTCCGGCCGCCTTTTGCTCCAGAGCCTCATCATACGACCATTCGACTATGGCGAATCGGTCGAGTGTGGCCGCGTCCAACTGCTCACGTCCCACGTAATCATTGCTTGCACCGTCCCCGAACGTGTTCGCACCTGCAATCAGTACGAAATTCTCGTGACGGGGCACGTTCTTCCCATCGGGGAACGTAACCGTTTCTCCTGCCTCGACGGACGCGAGGAGGTTGATAGAAACCAGTACGGCAGGATTCGACGCGTCCATTTCATCCAAAAGAATGACGCCGCCCTTTTCGAATGCCTCACGGATTACTCCGGGAATGTAATTTCCGTTGGGGCCGACAAACCCGAAAAGATCCCACTTCGTCATCATCGGATTACATGATTCCGACTTGAACGACAGTCCCATTTCTTCGGCTACCTGACGACCTGCGGTAGACTTCCCGGAGCCGGCCGGACCCACAAGCATTACCGGCACACCTGCCTGAGCGGTCGCAAGAAGCGTCGAAAATGCCTTGTGTCGCCGCTTCGGTTCCTCTTCCCTAGGGAAGGCTTCACAGATCGGGCAGTAGCGCGGGAGCGGACCCGGTACGGCCTTCCGGTTCCACGGACCGCCGCAATGCTGGCAAGTAAGCCTCTGATTCGGCGTACTCGTTGGCTTCGCCGGGCGGTGTTTCGGACAGAAACGCGGGGGGCGTCCGGGACCGGACGGACGGCTCCACTTTTCTCCGTCAAACTCACACGTAAATTCCTGCATCTGCATGCCTTTTTGCTCCTTTATTCGTAAACGAAAGGGGACCTCTGTTAAGAGATCCCCTTTCGTTTTTATACAGTATTACCTCTACCTTGCCGAACACCCGTCAGATGTTCACGGGCACCGTTCCCGTCACCCGGACATAGTCCACATGGAACCATCCGGCCGTACTCTCGTTCTTGTCGTCACCGTCGAACAGAACGAACACCTTACCGTCATTCTGTGCCATGCCACGGGCGACAATGAGGCCGGAACGGTTGTAAACGGTGCAAGTACGCATGTGCTTTCTCCCTCTACATTCTGCATTGACTTTCAATGCATATGACCAGAGACAAACCCGAAAGCTTGTCAATGGCCAGACACGTTGAATGTCAGATGACCCGTTCTGCCGTGAATTCCGGATATACTACATATTCATCCGGAACATGCCAGAAATAGGTGGAAAGGGAAGGGTTTCCATTCGCCATATAGAAAGTGGCGACTACCTTTCCACCGGGAACCGTCCATTCCTTAATGGAATAGTCCGGATCTCTTTCGAACATTCCGACCATTGCCCAAAAGAGTACATCCGAAACTGGGATTTCGCTATCATCCCCGACATTGTATTCCGTAATGTATACCGGATTAGCTCGCATGTTTTTCTTCCTGTTAATAGTCCTTGTTCAATTCCCGAATTTTTGGTTCCCTACAGGTGCCACCCTGCGTCGGATCTAGCGCAAGAGGCTTCGGTGACCTGCCCTTTGGGCGAGTGTCGCATTCCGCTATCCGGTATCTTCTATCCGGTCCACTATCGAGTTTTCAAGAATCAAGCACTAGCAGGAGGTCCGAACGCTGGTGTTTCGCTCTTTGCTCCGTCGTGCTGACAAGGAAAACATTACGGGATTGCCGATCCCACGTCTATAGCGTCTGACCTGCGGTTTTCCCTATCATCCCAGGTCAGAGGGGGAGGATGGATTGAAAAAATCCCCGATTTTCTCAGCATCTGAGACGAAATTCACCCACTGTTATCAAAAAGCCTGACCGATTCACAGAGCGTAACTGGAGCAGTGGGGCCATACTAACTCAGTTCCGTGTGAGATATCTCACACTCGACAGATGACCAACCAGCGCCACCCGATCAGGCCCCCCGCCCTTTTTTGCCCGTCCTCCCACCTTTTCACTTCCCGGCGCGCTGGACGGGCAAGGGGATCGTGGAATACCGCAGCGTAGCGAGGATATGCCGCGAAAGCCCCTTGACCGGGAGGTGCGCCGGGATACCCTGGAGAAAGGAGGACGGGCGGGGGCGTAGCCCCCTAAAAATGCGTATGAGCGTAGCGAATTCCTCGGGGCCGCTAGGCCCCATAAAAGGCATGAGCGTCTAGCGAATTCCAATATCCCATCCTCCGAAAGACAGCGCGCCACCAACACTAACCCACTTCGACATGTTCGATTGATCCTTTGACGAAGTCAGGGGATCAATCAGGACATGTCCGATAAATCCCGATATCCCATATCGGGATTTATCCGAGACCGGCGGCGCGGAGCGCCACTGAAGATGCGGAGCATCGAAACTCCCTTCGAGTGAAGGCGTGAAACCCCAAAACTTGCTTCGGTCCCTTGAGGCGCGAAGCGCCGAAAAAAATTTATTTGGCGCCCCCGTCACGCTCTGTCACCATTCCTTACACTGAGTAACTTCACAAGTTCACAAGCCGAACTAAAGAAAGCGACCAGCCTCCCCCGGAGACTGGTCGGCGCTTTCTGTCGTCGCTGGTTGGAATTCCCCTTTAAACGGTACCGGTTTTTACATGATCTTCACCCTTCTGAAGACAATCGTAGATTGGTAAACTTCAATTTTTAGATTACGGCGGCGCACTTTGGACACTTGGTTGCTTATGCCTGGAACAATACAATGTGTAACAGTACTGGCAAGCGTAGATCTTACTACCTGGATAATGCTGAACCAGATAGCTTTTCTTTCACTTTCCGCAAGACATCCGCTTAGCCATGGTCTCTACTCCTTGATTCCATCTCGGGGGCATCTCCCCCTGGCGAGAACTACAGTATCGGACTGTGGGCATAATGCAAGTCGATACCACCCTAAGAAGTGTGTCCTTCTTCACATCCCCAGCCATAGACAACTACTTGCCGAGTGATACACTCATGCACCAACATCAATGATTACCCATTCCCCTTGTTCTGGAACGAACATCACGTTTCGATCGTGCAAGTCGAACAAGTCAAAAGTTTCACGAATTTCTGTCAACGTTTCGTAATTACACTTCCCGCTAAAACGCTGACAATTACAAGTGTCATAACAAATGTAGGTTTCCGGAAACACACCCTTGACAAACTCCATAGCCATTACTGGTTGGCCGGAAAGTTCATAAAGTGTAAATTTAGGAAACCTGACACCCGGCATCGTTTTTCTGCTTTGGAAAATGCAAACGATGTTTTCGAATTCTCCATAGTTGTTCTGTCCGTATTCGTAATCGTAAGTGTGTTGAACTTTGTAAATCACTCTGTCCGGCGAAAGGTAAGCAATACGAAAACTGCCACGGCCAACAAGTTCCCACCCTTCCGGCATTTTCACGCGCCGAACGGGACCAATGAAATTGCGGGTAACGCATTCGTCCGTTTCCTTTTTCTTATCTTTCACGTAACGAAGAATCCGTTCCGCATCACGGGCATTTCCTACGATCATGTCCGTACCTCTTCCGTTCGTTTCGTCTCGCTGACAAGGAAAACATTACAGGGGGCCCGAACCCCTGTCTATAGCCTTTGACCTGCGGTTTTGTATATCGTCGCAGGTCAGAGGGGGTGTGATGAATGGAAAAAATCCCGGATTTTCTCACCATCTGAGACGAAATTCACCCATTGTTATCAAAAAACCTAACCGATTTACAGAGCGTAACCGGAGCCGTCGGGACACTGCTGAATCCGTTCTGTGTGAGATATCTCACACTCGACAGATGACCAACCAGCGCCACCCCGATCAGGCCCCCCCGCCCTTTTTTGCCCGTCCTCCCACCTCTTCACTTCCCGGCGCGCTGGACGGGCAAGGGGATCGTGGAATACCGCAGCGTAGCGAGGATATGCCGCGAAAGCCCCTTGACCGGGAGGTGCGCCGGGATACCCTGGAGAAAGGAGGACGGGCGGGGGCGTAGCCCCCTAAAAATGCGTATGAGCGTAGCGAATTCCTCGGGGCCGCTTGGCCCCATAAAAGGCATGAGCGTCTAGCGAATTCCAATATCCCATCCTCCGAAAGACAGCGCGCCACCAACCTAACCCACTTCGACATGTTCGATTGATCCTTTGACGAAGTCAGGGGATCAATCAGGACATGTCGGATAAATCCCGATATCCCATATCGGGATTTATCCGAGGCCGGCGGCGCGGAGCGCCGCTGGCCTCGAAACTCCCTTCGAGTGAAGGCGTGAAACCCCAAAACTTGCTTCGGTCCCTTGAGGCGTGAAGCGCCGAAAAAAATTTATTTGGCGCTCCCATTACACTCTGTCACCATCCCTTACAACCCGTAAAGGGAGGAACCTCGCGGCTCCTCCCTTTACTCACCCGGCTCAGCGTGCTCCATAACCAAAACATTACGGAGCGTTATCGAGAGCCCAAAAGAGGGGTTGCCGGATCACGGTTATTTAACCGTCATGCCTTCCTGTGGCCTTGCTTTCGACGAGGGATGTTCGCCTCATCCAAGAGTTGAGAAACCAACCCGGTTCCGATCTTCTGTCCGGTGATATCACGAATAGTATTATGTAGACTGATTTCTACAAGCCCCTTGCCTTCTTCGTACAACCTGACGACCTCGGTACGTAGCCTTTCACGCTCTTTACCGCTATATTTCTGACGGCGTCCGCGCGCACGAAGGGTGATATCCGCATCAGTCAAGAATCTGTGAACCGTGGAGTATGGGATATTCAGCTCTACGACAATATCCATGAGACCCTTCTGTTCTTTGTACAGCTGGATCACCTTGTCACGATCTTGACGGGTGTACTCCCTGGGCTCTCTTGCCATTTTGTTTTCCTTCCCTGCGCTGTTTGCTGTGCCGGAAAAATTTTTGTGGCAAGCCCCCAACGAAAGCGAGCAGAAAGATACTAGCTGCTTACGTTGGGGGCTTAAAAATCACCTAATGGCTTACTGCTTGCCGAATTCCTCCAGCACCTGATCCGCATAAGCGCGGAGGTATTGGAATGCTATCTCGGGATGTGTGTACTTGGCCGCCATCTTCCGCAGCGTGTTCCCGTAGTCGTTCAGTTAGCGGACGTACACCCTGAACTCGAACGTCACAGCCTTCTTCAAATCGGAACGAATGGCGACTCGGTCTGCTTCGAAAAGCTCCACTGTAACCTCACTTGCTCGTTAGATCCCGTTGACAAGAAAAACATTACCGGATTCCGCCCCCTGAGTCAAAACGCGCTGACCTGCGATCATGCACGTTTCCGCAGGTCACAGAGCCGACAAAAAATGCGAGTGTGACCCTCCTCACACCGGCCGTTCTCGATTTGACGCGGGCGGTTCCTCTGGTAGAGTGGAACTTGTCAGAGCAAGCGATAAGGGAGAAACCTGTATGAAAAACGGTAAGGTTATTCAATTCCCTTCCAAGAAGTGTAATTACTGTCGTGCGCGTCCGGCTCGGTCCGACTGCCCAAACCCTAAGGGGTCGTGTGGCAGGTGTGAGGGTTGTTGCTATGTTACAAACAGAAGTAACACCTAGCGTGCTTGACGGGGACCGGCCCCCGTGAGTGGGCCGGTCCCCTGATCATCACCAACGGGTGATCACTGGTCACAGAGGGACTTACTCGATTTGACTCGGACAACAACTCTGGTAAAGTGGAACCTGTCTGAACAAGCGACGTAAGACAATAACATGAACATGCAGACGGTGACCACTCAGGAAGCACTCAACAAGTCAATCGAGGATGGCGTAACTGAAATCGAGGTCAGGAATGGTGGCTGACGACCCCCAACCCTCCGCACCACGCGGAGCGGTGACACCGTAGCCGACCGGAAAAATCATACCAATTTCACCCACTGTCATAAAAACATTAAACGGAACTTCATCACCCTTCCGGACCCCAACGACTCGTTCCCGTGTGAGAAATCTCACTCTGGTAGACTACCGACGAGCGTCGCCCATTCTAACCCTCGCCTTTTTTTGCCCGTCCTCCTACCGATTTCCCTCTCGGTGAACTGGACGGTCAAGGGGTTCGTAGAATACGTAGCGTAGCGAATTCCGCTGTCCACTTATCGGTGGATATTGTGGTACGGAATCCACTCATGCCGACATGTTCGATTTATCCTCCAGGATAAATCAGGACATGTCGGATAAATCCCGATATCCCATATCGGGATTTATCCATTAAAGTCTAACAGCGATCGGATGGGTAATCCGCCCTCGCTTAATTCCCTTCGCAAGAATGAAAGCGAAATGCTCGCATGTCTGACGGTTTACCTTTACGGACCGATATTCGATGGTGTCCACCTGGTATGCCGTTTGGAAAAGGGTTCGGGCCTCTTCCTTCGTAATATTACCGGACTGTATACCCTTTACCAACATTTCTGTATATTGCCGCTGGATCTCTTCCGAAATCACAATCCTGTTTCCTGCCTGCATTTCCGGTATCCCCTTTTAACATCTAGCGGATTTAGCAACGGCACCCTTTCGGATACCCATTACTAGACTCGCTAGAGCGAAATCCCACCTTCCGTCACCGGGTGTTAAGCGGTTTTCAGTGAGTAATCATTTCTTTTCCTTCCAGAAAAACGGGTGAGCGATAATGCCGGAACGTCCATTCACAATTGCAGTACGCATCTTACCTCTTGTCCTTTTCCATTCATAATGCATTGACGTTCAATGTATTTGACCAATGACAATCCCGGAATTTTGCCAATGGCCAGACACGTTGAATGTCTACAACAGTTGTCGAACTCCAGTTATAAACGGAGATTTCGTTTAGTTCTTTTTCCTCTTCCGTAGGCGGTCTATGTCGTCTTGCTTCTCCCGTTCCTTCCGCTCCCGATTCTCCTTTGATTCCTGGTTCTTCTTCTTAACCTTACGCCTCAATTCCTCGTCGGCCATGGGTCATTCTCCTTCTCCGCTAATCGATTGACGTTCAACCGATCTAGCGAATGACCGTTGCCCAAAGGGCAACGGCCACCACTAGACCCGTTAAAGGTCAGTCCGCAGAGGCGCGCTAGAGTCCCTTTGTGATTCGGTGACTCTCAACGAATGCCCGGTTTTCGGATTCCCGGTCGCCCCGGTAAACCATAACCGTAATAGTCCGGGCGTGAGTGTAAAGCTGAGAGTTCCGGATTTCGTAGGCGTAGGTTTCCAGGATATCGGAAAGTGATTTACCTACCTCCCACAAACCGTTGTAATTTCGCCCGGTATCGCGGGAAACCAGAATATCGCACCTTCCGCACTCTGTCAGGTTGTGCTCATGTGTGTACACAACGTCAATGGAGTACACACAATCTCCGATGCTTGATATGCGAACCTTTGCGAATTCCATTCTCTCGCCCCTCTAATCGATTGACGTTCAACCGATTTAGCGAATGGCCGTTGCCCAAAGGGCAACGGCCACCACTAGACCCGTTAAAGGTCAGAACGGCGGGCAATTCGGGCAACCGTCAGGCGCTGCCTGCGGGTTGCTGTGACCGTGCTTGATGGCTGCCATTGCTTCCTCCGGCATAAAGCCACAGCTCGCCCATTCGGCGGCCTCCTGGGGCAGGAAACCGAGAGTCATGTACTTCATGGCCACATCCCCGAGCTTGAACTGCGATGCCCTCTCCCGGTAAATCTTCCAGTACATTTCCCAGGTCAGGATGACGACCATAACGGACTCAAACACTTTTTTTGCCCTTCCATTCGGCGATTACTTTGTTGTGTAGTGGACGGGAATTCACAGTTCCCTATCTCCGGTCATTGCTCGCGGGTACCGGGCACCCTCGCAGGTAAAACACCTTTTCCCACTTGGGGAACGCGTGCGCTTCCTGCCTTCCGTGCGGCTCCACTACCGGCCGCGCGACTCTCGCGCTTCCTCCTGCGTTGCGTACCCCTTCCGTTCGCTCCGTCGTGCTGACAAGGACAACACTATGGGATTTCGTCCCCTGCGTCAAAACGCGCTGACCTGCGAAGATGCACAAAACCGCAGGTCAGAGGGGGTCTCCATCCATCGAAAAAAACCGGGTTTCTCACCATCTGAGACGACATTCACCCATTGTCATCAAAAACCGGACCCGATCAACAACGCGTGACGATGACCACCGGGTCCCCGGTGACTCGGTCCGGTGGGAGATAACTCACACTGCCAGATGACAGACGGGCGTCACTCCCTGCTCCATAGCCCGCGCTTTTCAGAACCAAAACGGACGGGAAGTCTCTCCATCCCAACAACCCCAAATCCCTGATCAGCATGGGATACCTACTGCTGGATTAACAACGACCGGATCCTGATCTAGAACTACCTCTTTCCGCAACCATCCTAAAAAGGTCGCGGGGGGCGGGGGTCCGGAGGAGCCCCCCGCGAGGTTCGCAAGGAGCGCCAGCGACGCAGCCCGGAGGGCCGCCATAAGGAGGGCCGCCAGGGCCCGACGACGGCGGCGGACTGCCGGATCGATCCGGAGGATCGATGCCCCACCCACCACAGAAAGCAAGTATCCTACATAAACCAAACACTGACATGTTCGATTTATCCTTTGACGAAGTCAGGGGATAAATCAGGACATGTCGGATAAATCGCTGGATATGTTTATATCCAGATTTATCCGATGCGAGCGGAGACCCGAAGCGTCGGAGCCCCGAAGCGTCGGAGCCCCTCCATTGGAAGATGCGGAGCATCGTCCCCCCTCTACACGCGAGGCGTGAAACGCCGAGTACACAAGTCGAGACGCAACGCGCCGAGGTAAGCTCCGGTCTTGGCGGCGCGGAGCGCCAAAAAAATTTATTGCCGGGATTACACTCTGTCACCATCCCTGACACTACGTAAAGGGGAGCCTACGGGGGCTCCCCTTTACGTACCAGCGTTTCGGGCCTTACACCACCACCGAATCCGAGCCAGCGGTCACCTCCGAACCCGGATCAGCATACACCACCGAATCCGGACCAGCGTGCACCTCCGAACCCGAATACCGGATCAGCATACACCACCGAATCCGGACCAGCGTGCAACTCCGAACCCGAATAGGCGTACACCTCCGAACCCGAATAGACGTACACCACTGAGCCCGGACCAGCGTACACCTCCGAACCCGAACCAGCGTGCACCTCCGAACCCGAATCAGCGTACACCACTGAACCCGGACCAGCGTACACCTCCGAACCCGGACCAGCGTGCACCTCCGAACCCAAATCAGCGTACACCTCCGAACCCGGATCAGTGAACACCTTCGAACCCAGACCAGCGTGCACAGTGGTCGTACCCCTCACACGGAAAGCACCGCCCTTGACCACGACTCCCGTGGCACCGTTCCCGATCGCCTCGTTGAACTCTTCCTGGGTGGTCACCGTCTGCATTTCACTACCTTTCGTTCTTCGTCGTGCTGACAGGGAAAACATTACTGGATTCCATCCTCCTGAGTCAAAACGCGCTGACCTGCGATGATGCAGAAAACCGCAGGTCAGCGCGCCGGTAAAAAGACGTGTGTGACCCTCCTCACATCGGGCGTTCTCGATTTGCATACAGAACTGGTCATGACTAATATAGTGATTGTTCAAGGGATACGCCTCTAACAGGAGTAAATAGATGAACAACCAGGTTCGGCCCTTCATTGTGCTTGTCGGTTCTGTCATCGGTGGTATTGCCTTTGGCAATTTCCTCGGCGATTACGTGTCCATTCACGGGGTTCCTTTCCTCAGTTCAGACAGCCATGATGCTCTGATAGCGAGCATCGTTACAATCATGCTTTATAAGAAGTTCGAAAACGAGTAAGGAGGAACCTGGTAGGGTGAAACCCGGCGCTGTGGGAGGAATCCAAACCTCTCATAGTGTCGGGTTTCTGCATGAGGTCTCTACAGGGGCGGACAAAAAAGCGAGTGTGACCTTCCTCACAACCGATAGACAGTAAACCAGCTCCACCACCCGCCAGGGTCCCCCCGCCCTTTTTTGCCCGTCCTCCCACCGATTCCCTTCCCGGTGCGCTGGACGGTCAAGGGGATCGTGGAATACCGCAGCGCCAGCGAGGATATGCCGCGAAAGCCCTTTGACCGGGAGGGGCACCGGGATATACTTGGGAAAGGAGGACGGGTGGGGGCGAAGCCCCTAAAAATGCGAATGAGCGAAGCGAATTCCACGGGGTTGTCAGGCCCCACAAAAAGGGATGAGCGTCCAGCGAATGCCAATATCCTCCGACTGGAAGTGGACGACCAACACGAATCACCTGACGGAGACGCGAAGCGTCGGAGTCCCTTCGTGGAAGATGCGAAGCATCGAGTCACACTTCGCACGAGGCGTGAAACGCCGAGTAAAAGTCGCCGGATCAAGGCGCAACGCGCCGAGAGGAACTCCGGTCTTTGAGGCGCGAAGCGCCGAAAAAAATTTTTTAGAGCGCCCGTTACGCAGCGTAACCCTGGTTACGCTGCGTAATGTGCAATTCCGAATTCGTTTAGGTCCCCTATGGCTATGTCAATGGCCAAAAGCGCGGAACCAAAATCGACCTTTCCCATTCCATAGGCGAAACGATAAAGCTCGACCGCTTTTTTTCGTGTAATGCGGCTTTGCTTGATCCCTTTTGCCAGCTCCAGAGCGAATGCTGCTTGAATTCTCGGCGAAACCATCACCGCTCGATATTCGGCCTTTTCCATTCCATAGGCCTTTGTAAAAAGAATGCAGGCGCCCTCTTCGGTAATCGCACCGAAATGAATACCTGGTTCCAGCATTCCCCAGAACTTCTCTTGCGTGGTGGGGGAAACCATACTTTCTCCTTACCATCTGGGTATTAGGAGAACAGTATTATTCGGGAATGCTGCTCTCCCAAACCTGCATTCCTCCAAATTACTGGGGATTCTTTCGGATAATCTGAACGTCAGCGGAATGGAAATGCACTACCGCTTTAGCGTTCACGAATACCGCTGCCGCATCTTCGTGGTACTGAACCTGACCAAAGGTGTACACCCGCACCCCGTCATAGGCGTGAACCGTCGCCTTATCGTGAAGATATACCTTCACATTCCCACGGGCATTAACCTTTGCCGAACCACCGGCAATAACCGTTGCATTCTCCCATGCATTAACCGTTACCCTGTGGGAGATCCTTACGGTCGCTGCTCCGGTTACAGACAGCTCTATGTTTTGTTGAGAAACGCGAATTTCCTCCGGCAATTCATAGGGGTCCGAAGAAATTTCAATACGTGTGGCACCGTCCCGAATAGCCTTGTCGAATTCTTCTTGCGACAATACCTTAATCAATGCTCCACTAGGCTTCTGAGGCTTTTTCTCGTTCTTCAAAAACCGTACGTTCTCGTTTCCCTGCTCGTCCCGCACCTTGAACCAATCGGCCCTACATCCGTTCACCCTCTCGTCATCAAAAATGACAAATACCTTACCGATCACGGTCGCTTCTGCGTCGTTGAAAAAGATCCCCTCTTCGGTAATCCTAATTGCCTCGGGGTCCATCCATTCGGCGGGTTCACCATTGACGATAACGCGAACCAGTCCATTCACCTTGCCGGGGCGACCATCGACCATTACGCGCATGTCTACTCTCGCTTTCTTGTTCGCTCCGTCGTGCTGACAGGGAAAACATTACGGGATTCAAGTCCCCCTGTCAAACCGCTCTGACCTGCGGTTTTGTGCATCGTCGCAGGTCAGAGCGGTGCAATCAATCAAAAAAACATCGAGATTTCTTAGGATGTGAGACAGTTATTACGCACGGTGAGCGACTAACCAATCCCCATTTACAGCGCGTAACCGGTTAGACGCCGGTTTCGTCCTCCCCTTAGATGTGAGATACCTCACACCGGGATACCCTGATTAGTCGGCGTTATCTAACCGCCCAATTACCAAGCTTCTAGTTACGCTCTGTTGATTTGTGTTTGGCTTATCTATTACGGAGCGTCACTTTTGTCTCGTATGCTGAGAAACTAAGATTTTTTTCGGGATGACACCACCCCCTCTGACCTGCGACGATGCACAAAACCGCAGGTCAGAGGCTATAGACAGGGGTTCGGGCCCCCTGTAATGTTTTCCTTGTAAGCACGACAGAGCGAAGGGAAGTCATCATGAACATTTATCTGGAGTGGAGTTCGCTTATTTTCGCAGTTCTCGTACTTCTCGCTTTGCCTCTCTGTTCAGGGAAGCGAAGCGAGAAGTACGAGAAGTACCAGATTTGGTGTAAATCGGTGATGAAAATTCTTTTTTCCGTCTTCGGCGTGATCACCGCAAGTTTGTATGTCTGGATTTTCATCTATTCGCTCATATGGGGCGAAATCATCATGAACATTTATCTGGTGTGGTGGACGCTTATTATCATTCTCGTAGTTCTCGTAGCTCTCTTTTCAGAGAAGCGAAGCGAGAAGTACGAGATCGTCTTCTACGTGATCTTCGCAAGTTTGTTTGTCTGGTTTCCCATCTATATGCTCATATGGAATCCCTCTCTCCTATAATCCCCCGTTAACCGTTTGGCCCCCTGCGGTGTGAGACTCCTCACACCGCAGGGGCTTGCACCACGGGGTTCCGTCCACTACACTAAGTATTACGCCAAACCGCACCCCTCACGGGGTGCCAGCGGCGACGGGGACGTAGCGTAGCAAGGTGGGTTGGAGCGCTCGTGGGCTTGGTTGGGCGCGAAGCGCCTCAACCGCCCACGGTGCTCCAACCCACCGCGCGGA